>CAYNHC010000121.1:0-9985 GCA_964396705.1 uncultured Paludibacter sp. | reverse complement strand
TCCACTATGGAGCCATCCGTAATAATAATACCCGTTTATTCAACCAGTTAGGTGCCGATACAGGATTTGATTCAATAGGTACATTTAGTACTGCCAAAGCTATGTCAAAATTTTTAAATCGATTAGATACAAATAATAAACTTGCTAAAACTATTTTATACAATCTAAATCCTGCCGACAATGAAGTAATTGCCACCATGATTGGTAACTTCCAGGATGGTACAGTTGCAGGTAAAATGCAATTTGGCTCAGGATGGTGGTTTCTCGATCAGAAAGATGGAATGGAAAAACAAATGAATTCACTTTCAGTTCTTGGATTACTGAGTCGCTTCGTAGGTATGCTGACTGATTCACGTAGCTTCCTGTCTTATCCACGTCATGAATATTTCCGTCGTACTTTATGTAATTTACTTGGTAATGATGTTGAAATGGGATTATTGCCACATCAGGAAATTGAATTTATTGGTAAAATGGTGGAGGACATCAGTTACAAAAATGCTAAGAATTTCTTTAATTTTTAAATTGGAACAATTTTACCACAAAACTTGTCAAAAATTAGACATTTACAATTTGATTTAAGATTAATTTTGCACCCTGATAATAATAAAACTAAGGAGGTAACTCCATTTTAATAAAAACTATTAAATTTTAATTTCAGAAATGAGTAAAAAAATTGTAACATTAGGAGAAATTATGCTCCGTCTGTCAACTCCGGGTAACACTCGTTTTGTTCAATCGGATGTATTTGATGTTGTATATGGCGGTGGCGAAGCAAATGTTGCTGTAAGTTGTGCAAACTATGGTCATGAAGCCTATTTCGTAACAAAATTGCCAAAACATGAAATTGGACAATCGGCTGTAAACGCATTACGCAAATATGGCGTTAAAACCGATTTTATCGCCCGTGGAGGCGACCGTGTTGGTATTTATTATCTTGAGACCGGTGCTTCTATGCGTCCGAGTAAAGTTATTTACGACCGTGCCCATTCAGCTATTGCGGAAGCAAAAGTATCTGATTTCGATTTCGATGCCATCATGGAAGGAGCCGATTGGTTTCACTGGTCAGGAATTACGCCTGCTATTTCGGATACTGCTGCAGAACTAACAAAATTAGCTTGTGAGGCTGCAAAACGTCATGGTGTTACTGTTTCTGTAGATTTAAATTTCCGCAAAAAACTCTGGACAAAAGAAAAAGCGCAATCTATCATGCGTCCATTGATGCAATATGTTGATGTTTGTATCGGAAATGAAGAAGATGCTGAACTTTGCTTAGGATTTAAACCTGATGCTGATGTTGAAGGTGGTTATACCGATGCCGAAGGTTATAAAGGCATTTTCACTCAAATGGCCGAAGCTTTTGATTTCAAATACGTAATTTCTACTTTGCGCGAATCATTCTCAGCAACTCATAATGGTTGGAAAGCAATGATTTACGATGGAAAAGAATTTTATACTTCAAAACGCTACGATATCGATCCTATTATCGACCGTGTTGGTGGTGGTGACTCATTCTCTGGTGGTGTTATTCATGGGTTACTTACAAAACCTAATCAGGGAGAAGCACTGGAATTTGCTGTAGCAGCTTCTGCTTTGAAACATACAGTTAACGGTGATTTTAACCTTGTTTCGATAGAAGAAGTTGAAGCATTAGCCGGAGGTGATTCAAGCGGAAGAGTACAAAGATAAATTCATTTACCATTTTTTCATTTACTGGTTACTATTTTTACTGACAACCGTCAACGTATATAGCAATTGACAAATGAAAAAATGGTCTTTTTCTTGAAATAGTAAATAGTAACTGTATAAATAGTAAATAAATATTATGCGTTTCTCAAAAATACAAGTTCTTTCAGTTATGAAAGAAACCGGCATGGTTCCGGTATTTTATCACAGCGACATTGAGGTTGCAAAAAATGTAATGAAAGCATGTTACGAGGGTGGTGTTCGCGCTTTCGAATTTACCAACCGTGGCGATTTCGCTCATGAAGTATTTCGTGATTTAGTAAAATATGCAGCGAAAGAATGCCCGGAAATGATTATGGGTATTGGATCAATAGTTGATGCTCCTACAGCTGCGCTTTACATTCAGATGGGAGCTAACTTCTTGGTTGGTCCATTATTTAACCCCGAAGTGGCAAAAGTGGCTAATCGTCGTTTGATTCCTTATGCACCGGGTTGTGGATCGGTTTCGGAAGTTGGGTTTGCTCAGGAAGCCGGTTGCGATATTTGCAAAGTATTTCCGGGAGATGTGTTAGGAGCTGCTTTTGTAAAAAACCTAAAAGCACCAATGCCATGGTCAAACTTAATGGTAACTGGCGGTGTAAAACCAGAAGAAACTAATCTTAAAACATGGTTTGATGCAGGTGTAACTTGTGTTGGTATGGGTTCTAACCTTTTTCCCGCCGAAATGATGAAAGCCGGAGACTGGGCGGGAATAACCAAACTTTGCAGTGATACTTTTGCTATAATAAAGAAAGTAAGAAAATAAGTGTGAAAGAAAATAGGAAAATGAGAAAATGAGAAATTCGTTTCAAATTCCATTTACTTAATTTCGAATTTCCATTTTCTTAATTTCCATTTTTCCAATTTTCCATTTTCTAATTTTCTTAATTTCTAATACTAAATTCAAAATTATAATTAAACAAACATGAGTACAATCGGAAAAATCAACGAAAAAATGACTCAATACAGATGGACGATTGTCTCCATGCTGTTTTTTGCCACAACGATCAATTATCTCGACAGACAGGTTTTGTCGCTCACATGGAAAGATTTTATTGCTCCTGAATTTCACTGGACAAACGATCATTACGGTACCATTACCTCTTTATTTTCACTTTTCTATGCCGGTGGAATGTTATTTGCCGGAAGATTTGTTGATTGGATGGATACAAAAAAAGGATTTCTCTGGGCAATTTTTGTGTGGTCGATAGGTGCAATACTTCACGCATTTGCAGGCATTGCCACATCCGGTATTGTAGCTGGTGAGTGGTTTGTAGGATTTGAAGGAGCAAAAGAAGCAATTGGAACTGTCCAAAACATTTCACGAGTGCTAAATGTAAGTGTTGTACTTTTTATTATTGCCAGGCTTGTATTGGCTGTTGGTGAAGCAGGAAACTTTCCGGCTGCTATTAAGGCAACAGCAGAATATTTTCCAAAAAAAGACAGGGCTTTCGCAACCAGTATTTTTAATGCAGGTGCCACTGTAGGAGCTTTAGCAGCTCCGGTAACTATTCCAATCATAGCAAAAACATGGGGTTGGGAAATGGCATTTATTGTTATTGGTGCCTTAGGTTTTATTTGGATGGGAATATGGGTATTTGTTTATAAAAAACCTGAAGTACACCCAAAAGTAAACAAAGCAGAACTTGAGTATATACATCAGGATCATGCAGCCGAAACTGCACTAAACGCAAATGCAAATACAATACACGAGAAAAAACTCACTTTTGCCCAATGTCTGAGATTTAAACAAACCTGGGCATTTGCTTTTGGTAAATTTATGACTGATGGTGTATGGTGGTTTTATCTTTTCTGGACACCGGCTTACTTAAGTGCAGTATATGACCTCAAATCGTCTGATCCAAAGGCTCAAATTGCATTATTTGTACTTTATGCCATTACATTGCTTTCAATTATCGGAGGATGGCTACCTTCTTATTTTGTAAATAAAAAGGGGATGAATCCTTATGCAGGTCGTATGAAATCAATGTTGATTTTTGCATTTATTCCATTGCTTGCTCTACTTGCTCAACCGCTTGGTATTTATTCGTACTGGTTCCCAATTATTATTATTGGTATTGCAGGAGCTGCACATCAGGCATGGTCAGCAAATATTTTCTCTACAGTTGGTGATATGTTCCCTAAAAGTGCAATTGCTACAATTACAGGTATTGGTGGAATGGCAGGAGGTATTGGCTCATTCTTCATCAATAAAGGATCGGGTAAATTATTTGATTTTGCCCGCGGAACAACCATGTTTGAAAATAATGAAGTAGTTATGTCGCAAGAATTGCTTGAGAAAGGAGCTGAATATATTCGTCAGCCTATGGTTTTGCTCGGTTTCGAAGGTGAAAAAGCGGGATACTTTATTGTTTTCTGTATTTGTGCTGTGGCATATCTTATTGGCTGGGCAGTAATGAAAGCTTTAGTCCCAAAATACAAACCTATTATTATTGCAGATTAATTATAAAAAAAAACGCGAATCAAAAATGAATTGATTCGCGTTTCTTTTTTTTCGCTGAGCATGTAGAGTATATTTGACGGTATAACCGTTATGGGCTATCAGATTTCAGCGTGAGACCTTCAGCTTGAATTCAGTCTAATAGGGATAATTTTATTTTCCGACGATACTTTTAACTACACTGAAATATTAGCTACGATATACTTACTACAATTTAGTGACTTACCTTTTCGAATTTGTCGGGTTCGTGTTTGTATTTGAATACTAGTGAAAAAACAATAGTTACCACTAATGAATATCCTGCAAAAACAAACCATGAGTTAGGCCAACCGGCAAAATCAACAACCCAGCCGGCTACATATGAACCGATAAAAGCCCCAAATCCATTGGTCATAATCATAAAAACCCCTTGAGCACTCGAACGAATTGACGCATCTGTTTCATTTTCAACAAAAAGAGAACCTGATATATTGAAGAAATCGAATGCAACACCATAAACTATCATCGATAAAACAAGCATCCATACACCACCTCCCGGATTTCCAACACCAAGTAACCCAAAACGTAATACCCAGGCTACCATACTTATTAACATTACTTTCTTAATGCCGAATTTTCTGAGCGCAAAAGGTATTAATAAAATACAAAGAGTTTCGGATATCTGCGATAAAGAGATTAGAATATTGGCATGTTCTACACCAAATGTACCTTGATATAATGAGTTATTTCCAAAAAAATTAGTTAAATAATCGTTTGCAAAAGCATTTGTTATTTGAAGCGACATACCCAGCATCATAGAAAATGTAAAGAAAATGGCCATTTTCTTCTGTTTGAAAAGTGTAAATGCTCTCAGACCCAAATGATCGACCCATGATTTTTCGTTAGTATCAATTTTAATATCACAATTGGGAAGTGTGAAAGAATAGATTCCTAAAACAAATCCAATTGCAGCCGACATGTACAACTGATTTGATGTTGTGGCAAATCCCAATAAATCTACAGCAATCATTGATACAATAAAACCAACTGTTCCCCAAACTCTGATAGGAGGAAAATCTTTAACCGTGCTAAATCCGCCTTTAGTAAGTGCATTGTATGCTACTGAATTTGATAATGCAATGGTGGGCATATAAAATACAACACTCATAAGAATAAGTGGATACAAAGTGCCATATTCGGTTTGTGGAGCTGCAAAAACCAGAAATCCGGCGGCTAAAATATGACAAATTCCTAATAGTTTTTGTGCAGGAATCCATCTGTCTGCAATAATACCTATGATAGCAGGCATAAACAGTGAGGCAATTCCCATGGTAGCAAAAAAACTGCCGATTTGGAAACCTTCGAATTTTAAATTACCACCCAGGTATGCACCGAGCGAAATAAGCCATGCTCCCCAAATTGCATATTGGAGAAAATTCATTACAATCAAGCGAAATTTTAATCCCATAATATTAAGTTTTGTAGTTAGTGACAAGGCTTTCCCTGTCTTCACGATTCATTATTTTATACAAGTTTTTAAAAAATAATTGGATAATTAGAAATTGAGATAATTAGAAATTGAGAATTTAAGAAAGAAAGCATGAAAGGTTACAAAACATGAAAGTGCAAAAAGAAGAATAGATTCAAAAGTTTTTTTTGAGTTTATCGTTTTGTTATTATGTGTCTCAGTTATGTTAATTCTACATTCTACATTTTACATTCCTGCATTTCACATTTTCTCATTCTCCTTTTTTCTCTTAAGGGCATCGCGGATGTTTACAGCCAGCTCATATTTTTCTTCTTTCAATGCCATGTCAAGTAATTCCTGCAAATCTTCACTCGAAAGTAAATCAAATTCTTCGGGCGTAAGGTTTTCAGCATCAACATCTTCTTCAATTACTTTTTCTTGTTCTTCGGTAGTGTTGATTTCGGCGCCAACAATATCAAGAATCTCAGAAGTAATATAGATGGGACTGTTTGACCTGACTGCTAAAGCAACAGCATCGGAGGTACGGGCATCAATGATAAATATTTTTTCATTTGCTTTGATATGCAATTCAGAATAAAAAATATCATTTACAAGATTGTAAATTAATATTTTTTCAAGTGTTGCATCGAATGATTTTAGAAGATTTTGAATTAAATCATGTGTAAGTGGTCTGGGTGATTTTTTACTGTTCAGTTTCATGGCAATTGATTGTGCTTCAGGTTCACCTATCATAACTGAAAATCTACGATTGCCAATTTCTTCTGCTAAAACCAGTCCATAAGTGCCTACAATTGTTTGATTGTAAACTAAACCGGCTATTTTTAATTTTATTTCTTCTCCTTTTGCCATTAAAAAAATTGATTAATTTCTTCTTTGATTTTATTTTATCAAAACAAATAGATATTGTCGTATCTTTGAAAATGACAACAAATATAGTGAAAAAATTAAACCTTAATTTAACGAATCGGTAAAAGTTTTTATTTGTGTTTATATAAGTTTGTATCTGGTCACAAAATTGCGGATAAACAAATATAAGTTTTAACTTATTGAAAGTGTTTCGTTCAATTTTATAATTTTATGAGATAGATATAATCGGAAAAATATTTACCTTTGTTTTAAATTATAACACGCAATTTATGTTTAAAAAATCAAACGTACTGATTAAAAATAAAAGAGCAACATTTGATTACGAAATACTTGAAAAATTCACTGCCGGAATTCAATTGTACGGAACTGAAATTAAATCCATCAGGGATGGTAAAGCCGGACTTAATGATACATATTGTGCATTTTTGGGTAATGAGCTGTGGATTAAGAACATGCATATAGCTTCCTACTTTTTTGGAACTTATAACAATCACGATGTACGGCGCGACCGTAAATTGCTTTTAACCAAGAAGGAATTGAAGAAGTTAGTTCGAAATACAAAGGAAACCGGATTTACGATTGTTCCAACCAAACTTTTTATCAATGAAAAAGGACTGGCTAAAATTGAAATAGGACTGGCCCGGGGAAAGAAAAATTACGATAAAAGACAAAGTCTGAAGGAAAAGGAAGATAAACGTAGTATCGACAGAGCTATGAAACAATAAAAAAATGAGCTGATAGTCAGCTCATTTTTTTTGTTTTTTGCCTGTGTTTTGATAGAGAAATCGTTTAATTTTTTGTGAAGCAGTTTTCTCGAAAGGCTGATCCATTATTTCAATCCTGTTTATCTGGGACGAACGGTTTAACTTTGTATTCAGCTCTTTTGTGAAATGTCTTTTCCATTCGTTAAATTTGTCAACATTTTCTGCATAAACATTTTTCCAGTGTTCAATATTTTTTTCAACATTTTCAATGTCTAAAATTATTTTTGCTACCAAAAAGCCATCTTCTTCAATTACCAAAGATTCAACCACAAATTGATTATTGTTTATAACTGACTCAATATCTTCAGGATAAATATTTTCTCCACTTGCATTAACGATCGTATTTTTCATTCTTCCTTTAATATACAATCTGTTTTTTGAATCGAATTTTCCAAAGTCGCCGGTTTTAAACCATCCATCTTCAGTCAATACTTCGGCAGTAACTTCAGGATTTTTATAATATCCTTTCATTACGTTGGGTCCTTTTGCCCATATTTCGCCAATGCCTTTTTTGTTAGGTTCGTTTATTTTAAGCTCAACTCCCTTTACAGCAAAACCTGTGGATTGCAATTTGGTTTGATGTGTACCTGCACCGGCAAGCAATGGTGCGGTTTCGGTCAGGCCATAGCCAATGGCGTAAGGAAACTTTGCTTCTTTAAGAAACCGTTCAACACGTGAATCAAGTTTGGCGCCACCAATGCCAAAAAACTGCAATCTGCCTCCAAATGTTTTATATAATTTTTTTCCTGCAATACGGTGTATCAACTTTCTGAAAACAGGAGTTTTATATATCAAACGGGTAAATCTGTTTTTATTGAATTTGCTTTGCACCTGACTTTTATAAATCTTTTCCATAATTAATGGTACCGAAAGCATCATCGTTGGTCTGATTTTTTGCATTGCCGGAATTAAAGTGGAAGCGGTGGGAGGTTTTTCTAAATAATATATCGAAGCTCCGTACATAATAGGGTAGAGGAGTCCGATTGTGTTTTCGTAGGTATGCGAAAGTGGTAAAAATGAGAGAAATACATCATCGTGATTGATGGGTTTGAATGTGTAAGATTGCATAGCCACAAAAGTTATGTTTTTGTGAGTAAGCACTACACCTTTCGATTTTCCCGTTGTACCCGAAGTATAAATAATTGCAGCAGTATCGTCTTCACTTACTTTTATTTTCTTTGTATCTTTCAAATCAGTTGAAAGGGAATTCTTTTTAATAATTTCAAAATCTTCGAGTTGAATAATTAATTCCATTGCCGGTAATTCCAATCCTTCAACTTTTGAATACAACCGGCTACTAATAAATAGCGCTTTCGATTCAGAGTGAATCAAAACATTTTCTACTTCGGTGCGGGTGAAATCAGGCAAAATAGGAACAATAACCAGCCCTTTAGATACAACTGAAAAATATGCAATGACCCAATTGGGCATATTCTGACTGAACAAAGCTACTTTATCACCTTTTTTTAATCCAAACGAAAGTAAAAGTGTAGCAATCTGGTCAATTTTTCTGCCTAACTCACCATAAGTTATTGGTTCACCATCTACAAATGAAATGGATGGGCAATTGGCATAATGTTTTACTGAGTGATGTAGAAATGAAGGTAAAGTGAGCGGTTTTGGCTCAAATTTTTTGTGTAGAATATCCATTCTGATTCGACAATCTAAATATGAATTGTTTGAAAATAATCACCAAAATTACAAAAAAGTTTCGTAATATGCACAAAAAGATTTTAATTGTGCAATTTATTACTTATATAAAATGAAAATACAGGGTCTTTTGTTCAAATCCGGGAGTGTTTTCTTCCATTCTGACATGGTTTTAGTTTTGATAAATTCCGATTCGAGTGTTATATCGGCTGCAATACACAAGTGGGTTGAAGGTTTACATGAGTTCAATATCTCTTCCATCATTTTCATGTTCCGGTAGGGTGTTTCAATGAAAATCTGCGATTGATTTTCAGTAAAAGCTTTTGATTCAAGCGTTCGTAATGCCTTTGCTCTTTCGGCAGGTTGAATAGGCAAATAACCGTTAAAGGCAAAGCTCTGACCATTGAATCCCGAAGCCATCAATGCCAATAGAATTGAGGAAGGTCCAACCAATGGTATGACCTTGAAATCATTTCTTTGCGCAATTGCCACCACCTCTGCTCCCGGATCGGCTATGGCCGGACAACCGGCTTCCGATAGTATTCCCATATCGTGTCCATCGAACATTGGACGCAAAAAACTGCTGATTTCTACAAGTGAAGTGTGTTGATTCAGTATAAAAAAAGTCAACGCATCTATATCAATAGCAGGATTCGTCTTTTTTAAAAAGCGACGGGCAGTGCGAACATCTTCCACAATAAAATACTTCAAAGCATTAACCACTTCGGTATTGTACGAAGGTAAAATCTTTTCGAAAGATGTATCACCCAACGATGTTGGAATTAAATAAAGTGAAGACATATTTTTTTTGTTTCAAGTTTATTGTTTCGGGTTTCGTGTTTCACGTTTCATGTTTCATGTTTCGTGTTTTGTGTTTCACGTTTCGTGTTCAGCGATATTAGATCATCACATCACCACTCCCGATAGCTATCGGGACACATCACCACATCAATTCAATTCCTCTTTCAGTTCTTCCAGTTTTTCGCATAAAATTTCCCATTCGTACATTTTATGTTCCAATTCCCGTTGTTTTTTCTGATACTGTAAAATAAA
>CAYNHC010000120.1:7153-10010 GCA_964396705.1 uncultured Paludibacter sp. | reverse complement strand
GTTTCATCCGGAATCGGTGCTGACACCCAAGGGAGAGCAAATGCTGAAGAATTGGTTAGAAAAATAGTTACAAGTTACGGGTTACGAGTTACAAGATGGTAAATAACAAAGTACTTACCTCTTGCTGCTTACCTCTTACTCCTAAAAGATATGAAACAAATACTTAATCAACTTTTCAATCACCAGTCGCTAAGCCGTGAAGAAGCCGCAGAGGTGATGACAAACATAGCTGCCGGAAAATACAACGATGCACAAATTGCGGCATTCATTTCGGTATATCTGATGCGAAGCATTGAACTCGATGAGGTCATTGGTTTTCGCAATGCTCTGCTCGAATTGGCTATTCCTATGGACTTGTCGGAATTCGATGCGCTTGATATTGTGGGAACGGGAGGCGATGGAAAAAATACTTTTAATATATCCACTTGTAGCTGCTTTGCGGTAGCCGGGGCAGGTTATAAGGTGGCGAAACATGGAAACTACGGTGCCACTTCGGTGAGTGGTTCGTCGAATGTGCTGGAGTATTTTGGTGCAAAGTTCACTACTGATATTGATGTGATTAAACGTTCGTTGGAAGATGCGGGTTTTGCTTATTTACATGCGCCATTTTGTAATCCTGCCATGAAAAATGTTGCTCCAGTACGTAAAAGCCTTGGTGTTCGCACTTTCTTCAACGTACTCGGACCGCTTATCAGTCCGGTAAAACCACAATATCAATGTTTAGGTGTTTATAACCTAAAAATGATGCGCCTTTATAATTACATTTATCAAAATTTGGGTGTGCAATATAGCATCGTTCATTCGTTGGACGGTTACGATGAGGTTTCGCTGACAGATACCTGCAAAGTATCCAATAATATGGGTGAATTTGTATATACACCTGAGCAACTTGGGTTCAAAAAGATTCAGCAGGAAGAACTTTGGGGTGGAAATACAGTTGACGAAGCCGCTCAGATATTTATGAATGTGCTTGACAACAAAGCAACCGAAGCTCAGCGCAATGCGGTTATTATTAATACTGCATTTGCCATTCAAATGCGCAGCGGTTACAAACCATTGGAGCAGTGTAAGGCCGAAGCAGCAGAATCGCTCGAAAGTGGTAGTGCGAAACGGGCGTTTGAGAAGTTTGTGGAGATATATAAATAAGCCAATTTAATAATATGCCAATGTGTCAATTAATTGTCTAATTAGCATATTGGCACATTAGCACATTGAAAAATGACAATCTTAGATAAAATAATAGAAAGTAAAAAAATTGAAGTTGCTTCGCGCAAACTGTCAACACCGATTTCTACATTAGAAAAAGCGCCGGCTTTCTCACGTAAATGCCTTTCGATGAAGCAAAATTTACTGAGTTCTGATTCGGGAATTATTTCGGAGTTTAAGCGGAAATCGCCGTCGCTCGGTTGGATTCATGAAGATGCAGATGTGGTGGATGTAACTTCGGGTTACAGTGCAGCAGGTGCTTCGGGAATTTCTATCCTCACCGATGAGGAATATTTCGGTGGAACACCGATGGACTTGATGGCTGCTCGTCAATTTATCACTTGCCCTGTGTTGCGAAAGGACTTTGTGATTGATGAATATCAGCTTTTTGAAGCTAAAGCCATGGGTGCTGATGTGATATTACTTATTGCGGCAGCTTTAACGGTAGAACAAACCTTACAACTTGCCCATAAAGCGCATGAACTGGGTTTGGAAGTATTACTCGAAGTGCATAATGCCGAAGAACTCGGCCATGCCAACGATTATGTGGATATGCTGGGAGTAAACAACCGTAACCTGAAAACGTTCGAACAAAGCATTCAAACCTCGTTCGATTTGGCAGCATTGATACCAGATAAGTTCGTAAAAGTGAGCGAGAGCGGTATCTCTAAAACCGAAACCGTAAAAGAACTACGAAAAGTAGGCTACAAAGGTTTTCTGATGGGTGAAAACTTTATGAAAGAAGAAAATCCGGCGGAAGCATTATCAAAATTTATTAGAAACATATAAGATATTTGTTTAAATAATTGATTGCAACATTAATATCTAAGCATCATGTGGATACCAAAGTCAAATGAAGAAATTAAAAATGAGAATATTAAAAAGGAAAAAACTGCGAGAAAAACAGGTGTTTTTTCTTCTATTTTCTTTTTCTTTCTATTAATTTTAGATTTAAAATATATTGGAATAAAGAGTAAGGCGGGAGGAAATTCATTCTTTGGACCTACTATGGCATGAAATGAAATTTTGGAATTCTTGCCATTTCTTCTTTTTCTTTGTTTATTTATGGGATATATTTTTTATTTATATGAAAGAAAATTTAGGCAAGTGTCTTCATTGTTATGTGAATCATGTGGAAAAATAAAACGATTTAATAAAATAAAAAAATGTGACTGTGGAGGAAGTCTAGTATTGCTTGACGAAATGAAATGGGTTGAAAACACAGATGAAAAAGAGAACAAACATTATAAAGATTGATTTAATTGCTTGTCGCTAAAATGAAACTAAAAATCTGCGGGATGAAAATCCCCGAAAACATAAAAGCTGTTGCTGCCTTACGTCCTGATTTTATGGGATTTATTTTTTACCCTAAATCGCCGCGGTATGCTGAGCCATTGGATATTTCTGTTTTAAATTCATTGCCAAAGTCAATTAAAAAAATTGGTGTTTTTGTAAATGAAGATTTAGATAATATTTTGACAATTGTTTATAAATATAAACTCGATGGAGTACAGTTACATGGAGCTGAATTAGTTGAAATGTGTCGTGAACTTCATAATACAGGTTTAATTGTTATCAAAGCATTTCCAATAGCTGATGCATACAATTTCAAAGTGACTAAAGCCTACGAAGGTGTCTGTGATTATTTTCT
>CAYNHC010000120.1:1585-7053 GCA_964396705.1 uncultured Paludibacter sp. | reverse complement strand
ACTAACTTCAACTCCCCTTTAGGGGTTGGGGGTAATCGTATCAATCTTTTATTCGACCGCAAAAAGGAAAACATCCTTTCGGTTTATTTTACTGCCGGTTTTCCGAAATTGGACGATACCGTGCCTACACTCGAATGTTTGCAGGAAAACGGCGTGGATTTAGTAGAAATTGGCGTACCATTTTCAGATCCAATGGCCGATGGTGTTGTGATACAAAACAGTAGTCAACAGGCATTGAAAAATGGCATGAGTATCCGCAAGTTGTTTGAGCAACTCACAAATATTCGTGAACATATTCATATTCCGTTGGTTATGATGGGTTATTTGAATCCGATTATGCAATTTGGATTCGAGGATTTTTGCGAAGAATGTCAAAGGGTTGGAGTGGATGGAATGATTATTCCTGATTTGCCTATGGCTGATTTTCTGGCTGAATATAAGGTTATTGCCGAACGTTTCGATCTCGAATTTATTTTTCTGATTACGCCCGAAACTTCGAAAGCACGCATTCTCGAAATCGACAGTCACACCAATGGTTTTATTTACATGGTTTCTTCGGCTGCTGTTACAGGTACGCAAAGTTCGTTCGATAACAAAGTGGAGTATTTCAACCGCATCAATGCCATGAATTTGAAAAATCCGCGTTTGATTGGTTTTGGGATTTCCAATAAATCGACCCGCGACATGGTGAATCGCTATTCGTCAGGAGCAATTATTGGTAGTGCTTTTATCAAGGCATTAGAAGAAACTCAGGATGTTGAAAAAGGTGTTGAATTGTTGCTCAAAAGGTTGAGCGAATAATGTTTACTGCTCAATAGTTAATGGATTTTGCCTTAATTCAAATCCGAATTTCTTTTATTTGCGAACATCACAATCGTAGATAATATGCAACTCAATACTATGTAATATTGTACATTTATATAGATTTTTTCAGTTGTAAATATTTAATATTGTGTTGTTTAATTTTAGATTGTTATATTTGCCAAAAATAACAGATTTAAAATCAATTTTATTATTTTTCTGAAATCTGTTATGCCTACATTTGCATAATAAATTTCTGAAATCTAATATTTTTGATGAAAAAGCATTTTTCCGCGCTTTCAATAGTTTTATTTACTTCTCTGCAAAAAATATTTGCTGCAAAAAATGGAATTCCTGATTTGCAGTGGATAAAAGAAGTAGGTTCAAAATATTCTCCCTATTCATCAAGAATATATTCTTCGAACAATTTTGGAACAGTTTACGATGCTGTTTCCAGTTATTCCGTTGTCATTCAGAAACCAAATTATAAATTGTAAATGGCGATTGCACTTAATAATAGCGTGAGTATTAACTTTAAAATAATGATTGTTGCTCTTTGAGCCGTAAATTAAAATTAAAATACATGGATAGCAAATATTTTTTCGCCGTAGATTTAGGAGCCACCAGCGGACGCACCATCCTTGGGATAATTAGAAGTGGTTCGATTGATCTTCGGGAAATCAACCGATTCCCCAATAAAATAATCGAAGCAAACGGTCATTTTTATTGGGATATTCTTGGGTTGTATCAGTCAATTCTCGAAGGATTGAAAATTGTGGCTGAAGAAGGAATAAAGATCGAATCGATTGGTATTGATACCTGGGGCGTTGACTTTGTTTGCTTCGATAAAAATGGTGAAATATTAGGAAATCCATTCAGTTATCGCGACCCGCACACTTCGGATGCACAACCCAATTTCTTTAAACAAATACCGCGCGATAAAGTCTATAAAACAACCGGTATTCAGTTTATGAATTTTAATTCACTGTTCCAGCTTTCGGCCATGAAAGCACAACATTCAGCCATTTTGCCGATTATAGATAAAATTCTGTTTATGCCTGATGCCCTTTCGTATATGCTAACAGGTAAAATGGTAACCGAATACACCATAGCTTCCACTTCGCAAATGCTGGATGCAAATACCCGTAAATTCGATGCTAATTTGCTGAAAGCATTGGGATTAAATGAAAGTAATTTTGGAAAATTTGTTTATCCGGGTGAGGTTGTCGGAAGCCTTTCGGAATCTGTTCAAAAACAAACCGGTTTAGGAGCCATACCCGTAATTGCAGTTGCCGGACACGATACCGCTTCGGCTGTGGCAGCAGTTCCGGCCGAAAATAAGAATTTTGCCTATTTGAGTTCCGGAACTTGGTCGCTTATGGGCATTGAAACAATGAAACCTGTCATTACTGACGAAAGTTTCGATTTGAATTTCACTAATGAGGGCGGTGTTGAAGGTACTATTCGTTTTCTGAAAAATATCTGTGGTATGTGGTTGCTCGAGAAATGTCGTTCGGAATGGGGGACATTATCCGACGAAAACTCTTATTCGCAACTTATTGCCGATGCCAAATATGCTGATAGTTTTATCAGTTTTATCAATCCTGATGACCCTGTTTTTGCCAATCCCGATTCGATGGTAAAAGCCATTCAGCATTATTGTGAAACCACAGGACAAGTAATTCCACGTACAAAATCAGAAATTACACGCTGTATTTTCGAAAGTCTGGCATTCAAATACAAAGAAATATTGGAAAGTCTGAATCAGTTTGCGTCTTTCCCGATTGACAAACTGCATGTAATCGGTGGCGGTTCAAAAAATGCCATGCTAAATCAGTTTACAGCCAATTCGCTCGGAATTCCGGTCATTGCGGGTCCAATGGAAGCAACCGCAATTGGCAATGTAATGATTCAGGCAAAAGCACTTGGTTTATATTCCGATATTCAAACCATGCGAAATAGTATCAGAAATTCTATCGATTTAATAGAATATGAACCTCACGACGAGGATGATTGGAATGATTATTACGAAAGATATTTATCAGTAACAAAAAAATAAAATAAGCATAAAATTTAAAACCATGAACGAACAAATTAAACAATCGTATGATTTAGCAGTAGCTCAATACGCTGGCATCGGAGTTGATGTAAACAAAGCCCTCGAACTTTTAGATAAATTGCCAATCTCGCTGCATTGCTGGCAGGCCGACGATGTTACAGGCTTCGAAAATCCTGATGGAAATCTGACCGGAGGTATTCAAACTACAGGTAATTATCCTGGTAAAGCACGCTCAATCAACGAAGTACGTGCTGATATTGATAAAGCCATGGAACTTATTCCGGGCAATCACCGCGTAAATATTCACGCATTTTATGGCGATTTCGGCGGAAAATTTGTAGATCGCAACGAAATTGAACCAAAACATTTCCAGAGTTGGATTGACTGGGCAAAAGAAAAAAATTACAAATTAGATTTCAATTGTACTTGTTTCTCACACGATAAATCGTCTGATGGTTTGACTCTTTCACACCCAAATCCTGAAATCCGTGCATTCTGGGTTGACCACGTAATTCGCAGTCGTAAAATTGCTGAAGAAATGGGTAAACAGTTGGGTTCAAAATGTATGCACAATATTTGGATACCTGATGGATCGAAAGATGTGACTGTCAATCGCTTACAATATCGCAAAAACCTGAAAGAATCGTTGGACAAAATTTTTGAATACAAAACCAACGACGAATATATGTTGGATTGTATCGAAAGTAAATTATTCGGTATCGGTGCCGAAAGTTACACGGTAGGTTCGCACGAATTTTACATGGGTTACGGTGTACAAAATAATATCATTGTAACGTTGGATGGTGGCCATTTTCACCCTACCGAAATTATTTCCGACAAAATTTCATCACTTTTATTGTTTCTTCCCGAAGTTATGCTTCATGTAACCCGCGGTGTACGTTGGGATAGCGACCACGTAGTAACCCTGAACGAGGAAATTGTAGCAATTGCACAGGAAATTGTACGTGCCGACGCTGTGGATAAAGTACATATCGGTCTTGATTATTTCGATGCATCAATCAATCGCATTGGAGCTTATGTTGTAGGTGTACGCGCTACTCAAAAAGCTTTATTGCAAGCCTTGCTCGAACCTATTGCAAAACTTCGCGAATTTGAAGGCAATGGTCAGAATTTCGAACGCATGGCTTTGCTCGAAGAAGCTAAATCGATGCCTTGGGGTGCAATTTTCAATTATTATTGTGCTTCTAAAGGTGTTATTGTTGGTGATGCTTATATTGCTGATATCCAGAAATATGAACAAGAAATTACATCAAAAAGATAAATTTTAAAAATTCAATTATAACATGTAATTTATGAATGCATTATTTGGTATTATTTTTCACGCCTTAGGTGGCGGAGCTTCCGGTAGTTGGTATATGCCATACAATTGGGTGAAAAAATGGAATTGGGAAGTTTACTGGATTACTGGTGGAATTTTCTCATGGTTTCTCATGCCATTACTCGCTGTATCGCTAACTATTCCTGACTGGCAGGGAATTTTACATGCTACTCCGGTAAACATTATTAGTAACACCTATATTATGGGGTTGTTATGGGGAATTGGTGGGTTGACTTATGGATTGGCAATTCGCTATCTGGGTATGTCCCTTGGCAACTCTGTATTGCTTGGCATTACTTCTATAGTTGGTTCGTTAGGTTTGCCTATCTTGCGAAATGTTCCCGGGATTGCTGATATGTTACCTAATGGATTATCATTAACTGATTTATTTAGTACTACAGGTGGACGAATCGTTATTCTTGGCATCCTTATTCTGCTCATTGGAATTATCCTCAGCGGTACAGCCGGAATTAGGAAAGATAAGGATTTGGGCAAAAATAAAGAAGGAGTTAACAGAGAATTTAAACTGTCCAAAGGATTGCTTATTGCTGTCATTTCAGGTATTTTAAGTGCATTTTTTAGTTTTGGGATTGATGCAGGAAAAGAAATGTCAACAGTGGCTAGGACATTGGCTGTAGAGCAAGCATATCCTTTTTTGACTGAAACAGAAAGCGGTTTCAAGTATCTGTTTGAAAATAATATTATCTTCTTTGTAATTCTCTGGGGCGGTCTTACCACAAACTTGATTTGGTCAACTATACTTATAATAAAAAATAAAACAGGTGGAGATTTTATTGATAAAAAAACACCACTTTTGAAGAACTACATTTTTTGTATGTTAGCTGGAACAACCTGGTTTCTTCAATTCTTTTTTTACGGTATGGGTGAAACCAAAATTGGAAATGGTGCAAGTTCGTGGACACTCCATATGGCTACCATCATTCTAACTGCAAACCTTTGGGGATTCTATCGCAAGGAATGGAAGGGTGTTTCCAAAAAAACCTATAATATGATTCTTTTCGGTATCGGTGCAATTTTATTATCTGTTATTATTATAGGCGTTGCCAAATGGTTATATCCTGAATTAAATGCCCTTGGATAACTTTGAAACGGTGCAAGTTCGTGGATTCTTCACATGTCAACCATTATTTTTACTGCCAATATGTGGGGCATTGTTCGTCACGAATGGAAAGGTGTTTCTTCAAAAACCAAATGGACCATTACAACCGGAATTGCAGTAATTATTTTATCTGTATTCCTTGTAGGTAT
>CAYNHC010000120.1:0-1485 GCA_964396705.1 uncultured Paludibacter sp. | reverse complement strand
GTTATTCCGTAATTTTTTTAATATTCCCACATTAAATCCTTTACCATTTTTGACATTTAGATGATTTATGTTGGTTTTGCGAATAAAAAATATGTAATCTTGTTCGTATTTTTGTAATAAAATTCAGTTATTAAATATGTATAATGATTATTTTATATTTTTGGAATTCAAAATATACTAACATGACTAAAAATTTCAGCATCCACTTTTTTGCAATTATGTTTTTTTGTGCTTCTATGTTACAAGCACAAAATATTTCCGAAGCTACAGCTTTAAAAATTGCTGATCGCATTATCAATTCTACCACTTATACTTTTATCAATAAAAAAACCGGAGAAACCTATACTTCAGTAAAGGATTTACCTCTATCACAGGATATAGCTGTTCAGTCGAAATACAATCAATGGCATTATACCAACGGGGTAACAAATATTGCACTGATGGAACTTGGCGATAAGTTGAAGGATAAAAAATATGAAAATTATGTGTTGAAAAACATGAATTTTGTGTTTAACGAAGGTCATTTGGAATATTTCAAAAAACTATACGATCAGGCTTTTGCAAAGGGAGGTTGGGGTGAAATTAGAAATTTGAGCTGGCACATGATTTTCAGGGGAAAACGACTCGATGATAACGGCCCGATGGGTGCAAGTTTGATAGAATTGCAAAAAAAATATCCGAATCAGTCGTTTCTGAATTACATAAATGAAACAGCAGATCATTTAAATCATGCTGAACCGCGACTAAAAGATGGAACAATTGCCCGATTGTGGCCGCATGTAAATACCATATGGGCTGATGATGCTTTTATGGCCATTTCTTTTTTGGCGAGAATGGGCGAACTTACCGGAGAAAAAAAATATTTTACCGACGCTGCCACACAAGTATTGAATTATACAAAATATCTTTGGGACAAAGAAAAAGGTATTTACTATCATTGCTATCATACCGATAATAAGGAACTTGGCGTGGCGCACTGGAGTCGTGCTAACGGTTGGGTTTTTATGGCTCAAGCCGATTTGCTTTCGCGAATGCCCAAGAATCATCCTTTGTACCAAAAAGTGCTGAAAAACTTCCAAATGCAAACATCCGGTATTGCCCGTTATCAGGGTAAAAACGGACTTTGGCATCAGGTATTGGACAGGGAAGACTCCTACGAAGAAATTACAGGAACAGCAATGTTTGTTTTCGGCATTGCCCGTGGCGTGAAAAACGGTTGGCTTCACCCCGATTTTATTTATGTAGCCGAACAAGGTCTGAAAGGAATTCTATCAAAAATAACTCCAGAAGGCAGTGTGACAGCCATTTGTGTTGGAACAGGAATTATGCCTTCACTCCAATATTACTACAATCGTCCAACACAGGAAAACGATCCCATGGGCGAAGGTCCTGTTTTAAGAGCATTGGTTGAGATGATTGATGCACCACGATATTCCGAAATCAAAGCAGAAGAAAAATATGACGAGATTGGAAAATAAAAAAAAA
>CAYNHC010000119.1:7385-10014 GCA_964396705.1 uncultured Paludibacter sp. | reverse complement strand
TCAGTGTTTCATACCAATGAGAGTGAAACTTATGATATTCTTGGTGAATATGAATTGAGTGAAGTGAAAATGGATCTCAAGGAGGAAAATAAAGTTGGCGCAACACTTGGAATTGGTAAATACCAGGAACATGCCCGAAATCGATTGAAAGCCAATGTTGCAAATATTGCTCATTTAGGTGAGCATAATTTCGAAAATCATAAAATTAAGTGGGGCGCAAATCTTCAATACGAGTATATTTCAGATAAAATAAGTGAATGGGAGTGGCGGGATTCAGCCGGTTATTCGCTACCTTTTAGCGACACGAGAGTTAATCTCTATTATAATTTGAAAGCTGAAACAACCTTACCAACTGTGCGTACAACAGCATTTTTTCAGGATACTTATAAAAAAAATACAAATGCCGGTTATATTAGTTTAACAGGAGGTTTACGTGCAAATTACTGGTCGTATAATAATGAATTACTTGTAAGTCCAAGATTTTCATTGTCTTTTTTTCCACATTGGAAGCGTGATTTCAGTTTCCGCTTTGCCACGGGAGTTTATTATCAGGCACCTTTTTACAAAGAAATCAGAGATACACTTACTGACAATTTCGGAAATGTAAGAATCACCCTGAATCCTGATATAAAAGCGCAGCGTTCAATGCATTTTGTGCTTGGAGGTGACCATTATTTCCGAGCCTGGGGGCGGCCATTTAAATTTACTACTGAAGCATATCTTAAACTGGCTGATAGAGTTGAAACATATACCGTTGATAATGTGCGTGTTCGTTATTCGGGTGAAAATGATGCGAAGGCATATACAGCCGGAGTTGATTTTAAATTGTATGGCGAACTTGTTCCGGGAACGGACTCGTGGATCAATTTCTCGTTAATGAATTCAAAAGAAGACATTATTAATGATTCATATATAAATCATACCTATGATGATGAAGGGAAAGTAACGTCATCCGAAACCGTTTATCCGGGATGGGTGCCCCGACCTAATGAACAAAGGTATTCGTTTTCGATGTTATTTCAGGATTACCTGCCCAACAATCCAAAATATAAAGTGAACCTGAAATTTATTTGGTCAGATGGATTGCCATTTGGTGCGCCCCGAAATGTTCAATATAGAGCAGCATTCAGAGCGCCAGCGTATCGTCGTGTCGATATTGGTGCTTCAAGATTACTGGTAAACGGAACTGATAAAATTTTGGATCGAAAATGGTTGAAGCCAATTAAAAATATTTGGCTTAATGTAGAAGTGTTCAATTTGCTAAATTTTAAAAATGTGAATTCATATTATTGGGTGACTGACATTTATAATCATAAGTATGCAGTGCCTAATTATTTAACTGGCAGACAACTTAATTTAAAATTAATGATTGATTTCAAGTAAATATTTGAGAAGGTTTGCATTTGATATATTAACTTCAAAAGGTTGTTTTATTTTCAAATTGATATTATTTCACTACTTTTGCATTCAATTTAAAAATAAACAGTTCATCTGAACATTCACATAAGATATTTATGCCACATTCTTCGTTACGCGGGCAATCGATGCCCGAATCGCCTATTCGTAAATTAGTTCCTTTGGCTGATAAAGCTAAAGCACGCGGAATAAAAGTGTATCATTTGAATATCGGACAACCCGATATTAAAACACCTCAGGTGGCGTTGGATGCGATTCGGAATATTGACAGAGATATTCTTGAATATAGCCCAAGTGATGGAATTAAATCTCTTAAAAACAAGCTTGCAGCTTATTATCATACTTTCAATATTGATGTTACTGAAGAAGATATTATTGTTACAACAGGTGGTTCGGAAGCTGTGAATTTTGCGTTTATGAGCTGTCTTGATCCGGGTGATGAAATAATTGTTCCGGAGCCGGCTTATGCTAATTATACTGCATTTGCAATTGGTGCCGGTGCTGTTGTACGACCTGTTGTGTCAACTATTGAAGAAGGGTTTTCATTACCGCATATTGATAAATTTGAAGAGTTAATAACTCCGCGTACTAAAGGAATTCTAATTTGTAATCCAAATAATCCGACTGGTTATCTGTACACCCGTACCGAAATGAATAAAATTCGTGATTTGGTAAAAAAATACGATTTATTCCTTTTTTCCGATGAGGTTTACCGTGAATTCTGCTATACAGGCGCTCCTTATATCTCTGCTTTTCACTTGGACGGCATTGAAGAAAATGTAATTTTAGTTGATTCTGTATCAAAACGTTATAGTGAATGTGGAATTCGTATTGGCGCATTAGTTACAAAAAATAAGGAAATCAGAAAAAGTGTTATGAAATTCTGTCAGGCACGTTTAAGTCCACCACTGTTAGGTCAGATTGCTGCTGAAGCGTCAATGAATACCCCTAAAGAATATATGCAGGATACCTATGATGAATATGTGGAAAGACGAAAGTTTCTGATTGATGGATTAAATCGAATACCAGGTGTATATTCTCCGATTCCGATGGGTGCATTCTATACTGTTGCGCGATTGCCTGTTGATGATGCCGATAAGTTCTGTTCGTGGTTATTGTCCGATTTTGAGTTTGAAGGTCAGACTGTTATGATGGCGCCTGCATCGGGTTTTTATACAATTGAAGGATTGGGTAAAGACGAAGTTCGAATTGC
>CAYNHC010000119.1:0-7285 GCA_964396705.1 uncultured Paludibacter sp. | reverse complement strand
TAAACCAAATTGAATATAGAATATTTTATTGCGAAACGAATTCATTTTCAGCAGGGCACGAAAAATGTTTCACGCCCTGCTGTTCGTATTGCCATCATTGGGATTGCACTCGGTTTGGCCGTAATGATAATAGCTGTAGCTGTAGTTATTGGTTTTAAGCAAGAAATAAGAAATAAAACAATTGGTTTTGGGGGACATATTCAGGTTGCAAATTTTGATAACAACAGTACATACGAAACAGTCCCGATAAGTGCAGATAAAGTTTTGTTTGACAAAATTTCGAAGATTGACAATGTTAAACACGTTCAGTTTTTTGCCACAAAACCGGGAATTATAAAGACAGATACTGAATCTCAGGGAATTGTATTAAAGGGAATAGATTCAAATTTTGACTGGAGTTTTTTTAAATCTTATCTCGTTGAAGGCGAAATACTTGATGTCCGAAAGGATACTTTGAAAAATCAAGTTGTAATATCAAAGGATCTATCCAATTTATTGAAACTTAAATTAGGCGACAGTTTTTTTGCCTATTTTGTTCAGGAATCTTTAAGGGTCAGAAAATTCACTATTTCAGGGATTTATTCCACGAATTTTAATGAATATGATAAATTGTTTATGTTGACAGATTTACGTCATATTCAACAATTAAATAACTGGGATTCGACACAATACAGCGGAATTGAGATTTTGATTGATGATTTTGATCGTCTCGAAAAAACAGGAAATGATGTATATGCTGCCACATCAAATCAGTTTAATGATGAAGGCGATGCTTTGTTTACTCAAACAATTAAAGAGATTAATCCTCAGATTTTTGGCTGGCTCGATCTGCTTGACATGAATGTATGGGTAATTCTGTTTTTGATGTTGTCGGTTGCCGGTTTTAATATGATTTCAGGATTGCTTATACTTATACTTGAACGAACCAATATGATTGGGGTTTTGAAATCAGTTGGAGCGACAAATTGGTCAATCCGAAAAATCTTCCTTTATCACTCTTTATTTCTTATTGGTAAAGGTATGATATGGGGTAATATTATAGGTTTATCGATTTGTGCACTTCAATATTTCACCCATATATTACCCCTTGCTCCGAAATTATATTATGTTTCTTATGTACCGGTGGTTTTCAATTTGTATTATTTAATTCTTTTAAATGCAGGTACTTTCATAGCCTCTGTACTTATGATGATTGGTCCATCATATCTGATTACAAAAATATCCCCTGCCAAAATTATCAGATACGAATAAGGAATCAATGATTTAAACCAATTTTTCAGTTTCAATTGCTACCCAGTTATTCTTTTCTTTAAATTCAATTAGTTTTAAATCATTTCGGTTGGCTTCCGCTTCAATAATTGAAATGTCTTCTTTGTAGAAACCGCTCATTATCAATTTGCCACCTTGTGATAAACATGTTGAGTATTTTTCTATATCAGCCAATAAAATATTTCTGTTTATATTCGCCAAAATTATATCGAAGTGCAAACCATTCAAAAGTTCTGCACCTCCGGTTTTGATATCTATATTTGAAATATTATTAAGTTTTATATTTTCTTCTGAGTTGTTTGTACACCAATCATCAATATCTATTGCCAATATTTTTTCGGCCCCACACATCGATGCTAAAATTGCTAAAACCGAAGTTCCACAACCCATATCAAGGATGGTTTTACCTTTTAAGTCCAAACTAAGTATTTCACTAATCATCAAACTTGTTGTTTCGTGATGTCCCGTTCCAAATGACATTTTGGGGTCGATAATTATTTCGTATCGGGCTTTTGGTACATTTTTATGAAATGAACTATGAATTACACACTCACTGTCAATGATAATTGGTTCGAAGTAATTTTTTTCCCATTCTTCATTCCAGTTTTTTCCTTCAATCTTTTTTATTTCATATTCAATATTCACTTCGAGAGGAAATTCGGCAAGAAGTTGTTTCAGAGTAGATTCGTTAAATTGATTTTCCTGTATGTATGCAATAGTGCCCTGCTGTGTGGGTTCGAAACTTTCGAATCCTATCTCAACTAATTCGGATGCAAGTACATCCGCCATATATTCTTCAAATAATTCAACTCTAAATGTTAATTGAATGTAGTCCATGATATTTTTGTTTGAAATTAAATTTGATGTCTAATTGTAAAAATCTCTGTAATTTTCTAATAATCGACTACAAATATAAACAAAATAGAAGTAAAAGCATTACATTTATACTCACTTTCAAAAGAGTGAAAATAACAATTTTGATGCGTTTAATGGCATGATTATTGATATAAAACAAATAAAAATTATTTTTAATATAATAGGAGGTACTACTATGAGACCGTTCACAATCAAATTACTTGTGGTTTTATTGATGACATCAATGTCAGCATTCAGCCAAGATTCGCAGCTCATCGACGATGTGTATTTTAAGCCGAGCGATGCGAAAAAAGTAGCTGTTAAGAAAGCTACAACACCAACAAAAAGTCCGAATTATAAAAACGGAGCAAAGGAAATTGTTTATATTGATCGTGTTATACGCGATACTGTATTTGTTAATGACGCCGAAAATGATTCGGCCATGTATGACGAAAATGGAAAATACCTGAATGAATTTAACGGCAGTGAATCTGATTTGGAATATGCTGAACGTATTCGTCGTTTTCACAATCCGAAATATACTGTGTTTATTGGAGATCCTGATTATAACAGTGTCTTCTATTTAAACAGTAATGATTGGAATGTTTATGTGGAAGATTCTTATGCCTGGGTAACACCAACGTGGACAAATCCTTATTGGAATAACTATTATTACAGTCCATACAGTTATAATAGCTGGGGATGGCGTAACTGGTACGGACCTTCATATTATTCAAATTGGTATAATCCTTGGGGTTATGGTTACGGAGGTTATTACGGAGGAATGTATGGCGGATATTACGATTATGGATGGGGTTACGGTTATCCTTATGGAGGATATTATGGCGGTTACTATGGCGGAGGTTATTATCCGTACTGGGGTAATAATTATTACTGGGGACATTCTGGTTATAAAGAAAGGAATACAGCGCACAGCGATTCGGAACGTCGGAATTACAGCTCAAGTGGAATTCCACGCATAGGGGCATCTGCTTCAAATTCAGGAGGAAGAAATAGCTCATTTGGTGGTGGAGGCAGCAGTAGCTCATTCAGAAATTCATATACATCAGTAAGCGGTGACAATTCAAGAGGTTCAAGTGTTTCAGGTACCGGTGGAGCACGTTCTGTTAGATCTGCCGTAAATTCAAACACTACTTCACGGACAACAACTGGTAATACTAATATAAATAGCCGTAGCGGAAATTATAGCAGTAATAATGTTCAGATTACTCGTCCTAATTCTTCAACAATAGACACACGACCAAGAACAACTTCTACTGTAAGAAACAGTACTCCTACAACAAGAGGAAGTTATTCAACTTCATCGGGTGGCAATACCTCAGCAGGTATTTCAAACAGAAGTTCGAATACTTATAGTTCAGGTTCTCCAACCCGTAGCAGCTATTCAACGGGTTCGTCTTCCGGAGCTGTTCGTAGTTCAGGAAATACTTCAACCAACAATAGTTCACGTAGTAGCAACTCGTCTTCACGAAGTAGCAGCTCTTCAACATACAGCACTCCTTCAAATTCTTATTCAAGTCCATCCAGCTCATATTCTTCAGGAAGTAGCAGCTCTTCATCAAGCAGCTATTCCGGTGGAGGAAGTAGCTCCGGTGGAGGAGGATCAAGTAGTAGTTCGGGTGCAAGCAGTTCAGGCGGTCGCCGTTAATAAAATCAGCTCTCTTTTTAAAAAGCAAACACATTTATTAAGTTATAAATAAATCAGATATGAAACGAAACATTTTAACAATAGCAGCTATTTTCAGTAGTTTACTAATTATGGCTCAAACTGAATTTGAAGCACTGAAATTAGTTGAACACGATATTATCGGTACTGCACGTTACTCAAGTATGGCAGGCGCATTTGGCGCTTTAGGAGGCGATCCTTCTGCAATAAAAGATAATCCTGCCGGATTGGGAATTTTCCGCAAATCGGAAGTAACCGGAACGTTAAATGCATTTGTACAGCAAACAGGATCAAGTTGGAATGGTTCAACTTCTAACGACGATATTTATAAATTGAATGCCAATAATTTTGGATTGGTAATTGCGGTTCCCACCTGGCGTAACGACAACGGGAGCTCAGGTTTACTCAGTTCAAACTGGTCGTTCAACTATAACCGTTTGAAAAATTTCAATCGAAATGTAAATATTAAAAGTGGATCGTCAAATTCTTCGATCACAGACTACATGGAGTATTTTACTTCGGCATACCGTACTTTTTATAATGGTGGAATTCCGGGTGATGATTTGTCATATACCGACAGTTATGAACCTTACGATAATGTTCATGTGCCTTGGATTTCAGTATTAGCGTATGAAGGCTATCTTATCAACGAAAGTTCTCAAAACTCCGGAGTTTGGTCAACATTGTTAAATGATGGGGAAACTGTAGTTCCTGCATACACAATGCAAGAGAAAGGATATATTGATGAATATTCGGTTGGTTGGTCAGGTAATTTTAGTAATAAGTTTTTTATTGGAACTACTATCAATTTTAAATCAATTGATTATAAATTAAATAGTGTTTATTCCGAATCCTTTAAAAATGGAGGCGGTTTATCACTGGCTAATGATTATACCGTAAGCGGAACTGGTGTTAATCTTAATTTAGGAGCCATTTTCGTTCCGGTAGATTTCATGCGTGTTGGGTTATCATTACACTCACCAACAATTTATACAATTGAAGACTTAAATTATGCAAGACTTGATTATAATACTGAAAAAAATGGTTGGATAACTACTCCTACTGATGGATACTCCGATTATAAAATCCAGTCACCACTACAATATGATGTTAGTTTAGCATTTATTGCTGGAACGAAAGGGTTGATAAGTGCAGAATATTCTGTTAGTAATTATAAAAGTACAAGATTTATGGATACTGAAGGTAATACACTGAAGTATTCGGATGAAAATGATGGAATGCGCGATATGATGAATAACGCAAGAACGATTAAAGTGGGTGGAGAATATAAATTGACTGATAATTTTGCTATCAGAGCCGGATATGCTAATTCAAGTTCACCAACACAACCAACAGCTGCAAAGTATATGAAGGATAATACTATTAGCTCGAGTACAGAATACTTTTTACGTAACCGAACTGATTATTTGACCGCTGGATTTGGATATCAGGAATCAAACTGGCACATTGATTTTGCTTATATGAATAAAATTCTGGATGAAAAATTCTATCCATATAATTCAAATAATTTAGGTGATAATCTCAAAGTTACACCTGCCAGAGTTATTACTTCGAATAACAATTTGGTAGTAACACTCGGATTTAAATTTTAAAAATGAAGTGTTTGTCTTCTAAAAAAGCTGTCATTTGACAGCTTTTTTTAGTTTATAAATGTTCTACCTGATATTTAGGGTCTGCTGAGAAACAATATTAGTATTGAAATTCAATGCTATAGAATCGTAATGAGACATTATAGTGCATATCTATTGAATATAAATATTCATTTTTCATGCACGTTCTTGTCATTCCACTATTAAAAATCCTGAAAGGATTAAATATGAATAACCGCCGGTAAAACCGGCGGAAATAACTGACACGAAAATCAGAACCCTGAAAGGGTTCAATAACAATATATTATGACTTTGTTCAGCCCACTTCGGGGCTGATATTTGTGGTTACTCAACATCCCCCTCCCGATAGCTATCGGGGCGCTACGCTCACTAGGGGTTATTCACAATTAGCCACTTCGTGGCATAAAATAGTTTTTCAGCAGACCCTATTTATACACTTTTAATGTCGCTAATCGCTTTTCGAAGGTAGTAACGGGATATGAGTACAAAAATTAAATTTGAAGGGATACTGATAGCAGCAACTCCTACAAGTCCAAAATATCTGATGGTCAATGGAATTGTAACTAAGTTGAAAATGGCAACAAACAAGTTTGAGTATGCGTTGTAATGAATTTTCCCCAATCCAAAAATTGCACCACTTTGTAATTGAGATAGTTGTCTGATACTCCATCCTATGGCCAATAACGAAAAATATATCATTGAATTATCATATTTTCCGCTGAAAATCAAATTAATAACTGGAGGAACAGCAAAAATTACAAGTGCTAATGTTGAAATTACAACAATGTATAATTGTTTGTTGTAATGCCTGAAAATCTGCATAAATTTAACTTTGTCGTGGGTGGAAGAGGAGAAATAGGGCGTTGCAATTTGCTGAACAGTTCCCGGAAAAACCCTTAAGGCTACCGTAAGTGTAAGTGCGAAACTGTAAAACCCGATTTCTTTCATGTCGGTGATTAAAAGG
This sequence comes from uncultured Paludibacter sp., assembly GCA_964396705.1. GTDB lineage: Bacteria > Bacteroidota > Bacteroidia > Bacteroidales > Paludibacteraceae > Paludibacter. The sequence goes on along the minus strand of CAYNHC010000119.1, from coordinate 879 downwards.
TTTATCAATAAAATATCTAAGTAAGATGAAAATTCCGAAATAAGATTGGCGAAAATTGATTTACGTGCAAAAAACCAATGAGGTGCAAATTGTTCTTTCAATTGAACTTTTTCCGATTTGTAGATTTTTCTTTGTTTCAATAAAAAATTTACACAAGGAATCAATATAATTAGAAAACTGATATTGAAAGCAATGTAATATCCTTTTATGCCCCAATAAATTGAAAATATAATGATAAAGACAACGGCAATCAGTTTGTTGGAAATGGTTATTCCCGATAAAAACCTGATTTTTTTGATGGACTGGAAATAGGCTGTAAATACCCCGAACAAGGAATTTGAAATCAAAGGAAAAAGTCCGAGTGGAATTAACCAATTGATTAAATGATCTTTAGAGAAAAGTCCGAATGCATTGACTGATAAAACTATCAGATATAAAAAGAGGGTTGAAACTAAGGTGAAAACAACGCCAGAATACAATAGTTTGTATTTTTCTATGTCTGTTTTGTTTTCCGAACAAAGTTTAAGCGTGGAAGCATTGAATCCCATTCCGCCGATAACAGAAAAAACCGAAAGAAAAGTCTGAATAATTTTGATACGCCCGATATCTTCAGGACTTAAAATTCCTGCAACAAATAGCTGCGATGCAAATGCTACTACCTGAATAAGTAAGTTGGCAGTCAATAAATGAAAGAATCCTCTTTTATCGCCAAATTTAAGCATCTCAATTATTTTCTCAGTAGTTTTTTTCATTTATCAGATTAATCAATTTTTAATTTTGTATTCAGTATCTCTTTAATAATTCCTGATTTCTACTTTTCAGTTGTAAAACGTTGTTTTTGCCAAAATAATATGACAGCTAATTTCAATAATTGAAATT
>CAYNHC010000118.1:2389-10015 GCA_964396705.1 uncultured Paludibacter sp. | reverse complement strand
GAGATAGGCGGTTAAAAATCGTCCTTGTTTGAGCACCGTCGTATTTCGACGGTGTGAGTTTGGACGATTTGAGCCTATCGAGCGCAAGTTTTTCGAGTGAAGCAGGCATAGTCTTGATTTTTTTTGCTTACTTTTTTGCATCAAGGCAAAAAAGTAAGTCGGGTTTTAGGGGTGAAACCCCTATTGGTTTAGTTTAGGTTACGGATAGTCACAAAATAAATTGTTGTTTAAGCATCTCAAAAACAGCAAAAATCATATTCCGAGGCTGCAAATGTATTACTATTATTAACCATTTGCTTTTTGTTATGAAAATAATTATTTTTATTTTTGAATGCCAAAAGAATCACGTTAAAATCCTCACAATTTTAAGTAAAAAAGAAAGCAAATGAAACCCAGCATTTCAAAAAATGTACAAAAATTCAAAAAGACAAAATCACCTGTCAGAGAAATAATGGATCTTGCCAATCCGCAGTTTTTTAAACAAGTCGGACTGGATCCGAATGATGTTATCTCATTTTCAGGAGGCTGGGTAAACCACGAAGCACCCGAAGCTATGCGCGAAGCGTATGCTGATATCATACACAACAGTCAGCGTTTCCATGCCAGTGGAGCATATCCTCCAACGCTCGGTATGCCCGAATGCCGTTCTGCTTTGGTCGATTTCGAGAAGCATTTATATGGTGCTGATATGCAACTAACAAAGGAAAATATTGCCATTGGTTGCAATTCATCACAAATGACATCTAACCTAATGCAAATAGTGCTTGATCCGGGCGACAAACTTTGCCTTTTAGATCCATCTTACAGCAATTATCCTTCGCAAACCATTGCCATTGAAGGTGTGGAAATAATTCGTTTTTCGGTGTTGGATAATGATAACTGGCAATATGTAGCCAATGAACGTATTGAAGAGTTTGTCGCTTTTATCAAAACCGAAAAACCCAAAATGATTTTGCTATGTGCTCCTGACAATCCTACATCTCAGGTTTTGACTGATGAATTTATTCAGGCAACGCTCGAAGCTGTTACCGAAATAAATGGTTTTTTGGTCATCGATTTTGCATATAAAGAATTAGTCTGGCAAACTACATTGCCCGATTATTTTTCGTGGGGACCCAATGACAATTACATATCTATTCATTCCAATTCAAAATGGTGTCGCGGTCTTGGACGACGATTGGGTTGGATTGAAGCACCCGTTGAAATTGTAGAGGCATTCGAAGCAATTCAGAGTTCTACTATCCTTTGCCCGGATACTTTACATCAAATGGCGCTGACTGATTATATTTCAAAAGGAATTGCCGAAGATAGTATCAAACCATACATTAAACAAACAGCCGGTTTGTATGAAAAAGCAGCACAACGTACTGTGCAAGCAATAGAAACCTGGTTGAAAATGCCTTGCCTGACACCACAGGGTGGACTTTACACCATTGTTCGTACAGGAGAAGAAAGTTCGGAGTTTGTTCGCCGGGTAATGAGTAATACCGGTGTTATCATGGTTCCGGGATGGGGTTTTGGCAGTACAATGCAAAAAGCCGTTCGTCTGTCATATGGTCCTTTGGTACATCATCCCGAAAAAATTGATGAAGCTATGAAGCGTGTAGGTGAATTCTTAAAAAGATAATTAGTCAATATTTCAAAGTGTCAATAGCAGGTAAATTGTAACTAAAAAACTGGTAAATCATAAAAAATGTCGAAACGAATAGAACGATTAAAAACTATTGCTACACAGCTGCGCAGAGATGTTGTGAATGCAATATACTATGGCGGTGATGGTCATCCCGGACCAAGCATGTCAATTGTCGATATTATCACTCCTCTCTTTTTTGATATCCTTAGATTGGATGCTGAAAATCCGAAATGGCTGCATCGTGATCGGTTTATTTTATCAAAAGGTCATGCCTGTCCGGCTTTGTATGCTGCACTTTCACGCAGGGGATATTTTTCTCCTGCCGAATTAAAGACACTTCGCAAGTTGGGAAGTAAACTTCAGGGACATCCGGTACCAAAAGATACTCCGGGAGTGGAAGTTACAGCAGGTTCTTTAGGTCATGGGTTGCCACAGGGTTGCGGAATGGCGCTTGCTGCCCGTAAACGTAACGACGACAATGTGATTTTTGTTGTTACCGGCGATGGTGAACTCAATGAAGGTATAGTGTGGGAGTCGGCCATGACAATTGCTAAATACAAATTGACCAATATGATTGCCATAGTTGATTTTAACGGCGTTCAAAGTGGCGGAAAAGTGGACGTAATCAGCGGATTGGTGAATCTTCGGGAAAAATGGGAAGCTTTTGGTTGGTATGCTATCGAAATTGATGGTCATGATATGGAACTGATGCTTAACGCTTTCGAAAATGCAGCCAACCGTGGCCGTTTATCCCGCGAACAAAGGGAAGGATTCGAAATAGTCCCGGGCAAACCAACGCCTAATGCCGACCAGCCGATTGTTTTCATTGCCAAAACAATTAAAGGAAAAGGATTACCATTTATGGAAGGCAACAATGCATGGCACAAACGCGTGCCTACAGTAGAAGAACATGAATTAGCAATGTCAATATTGGGAGGAAAAGACCTTGAATAAAATAGAAAGTACCCGTGTGGGATTCATGCAGGGATTAGATATCCTGGCAGAAAAAGATGATCGTATCATGTTGGTTTGTGCCGACAGTGTGTTGGCTATGCGTGCCACTGATTTTATTGAAAAATTTCCCGATCGTTATATTGAAGTGGGTATCGCTGAACAAAATGGTGCAGCAACAGCTGCGGGTCTGGCTTTGGATGGACTGATTCCGTATTTTGCCACTTATGCAGGTTTTATTACCATGCGAGCCTGTGAACAGTTACGTTCGTTTGTAGCTTATCCTAATCTGAATGTAAAATTTGCGGGAGTCAATGGTGGTATTGCCGGAGGTGAGCGCGAAGGTGTTACGCATCAGTTTTTCGAAGACATTGGCATTTTGCGTACTTTTGCGAACTTTACCATTTTAGCTCCTGCCGATGCTGGTCAGGCCAGAAAGGCGGCTATTGCGGCTGCTTCAATCCCCGGTCCTGTTTATATTCGTCTCGGAAGTGGACGCGACCCTGTGATTTTCGAAGATGATCAGCCTTTTATTCCCGGAAAAATAAATATTATAAGTGAAAAGGGTAACGATATTGCTTTGTTTGGCTACGGTATTCTTTTGCAACGCCTTATGCAGGCTGCCGATATACTTGAAGCTAAAGGCATAGGCGTAACGTTGGTGGAGGTTCACACGATTAAACCCATTGATGTCGAAGGCGTAACTTCTGTTTTGAAAAAATGCTGTGCAGCTGTGACTGCCGAAGATCATAACATTATTGGCGGATTGGGTAGTGCCATTATGGAAACTGCTGCCGAAAACTGTCCTGTCCCCATTACCCGCATCGGCTTACGGGATACTTTTCCCTGCTCAGGTTTGCCGGGTGAATTGTTGGATTATTATAAAATGAGTGTAGAGGATATTGTACAGGCAGCTATCGATACTATTGCCCGAAAATAAAAATCAAAACTCGAATAAATAAAAAAGTCGTTTCTGAGGTATAAAACCATGAAACGACTTTTCAGTAAATTACTAAACCTGAAAATTATTCTTTCAATTCGCATTCTTCGTCAGCTACAATAGGTTTTGATGCATCGATAAAAAAGAAAAGAAATGCACCTATAACCAACATACCTGCAATTACAAATAAAGGGAAATTGTAATTTCCGGTTGCCTTTACTAAATAGCCAAACATGATGGCGCATACAAATCCGCCAATATTTCCGGCGGTATTCATTGCCCCTGAAATGGCGCCACTGTATTTCTTTCCCACATCTAAACAAACTGCCCAGGCGCTCGGGAGCATCATGTCGAGTACACCAAAGCAAAGTGATAAGTAAATAAAAACCTGCAACTTACCGGGAATAAAAGCGGCCAAAAACATAAATACAGATGAAAGAGCCAAACCGCTAACTCCCATTATTCGTCGTCCAATTTTTAACCCGAATTTTTTGGAAAGACTGTCGGTGAGAAATCCACCTGAGATATTACCAATCATGCTCATTAAAAACGGAACAGCTACAGCCCAATTAAGTTCCTTCATTTCGAATCCGCGCCCTTTTTCCATAAAAGTGGGAAACCATGAAAAGAAAAACCATGTTGCCCATGCATAAAACCAATACATACTTATGATAAGCCAGAATTGCGGATTGCTCAATATTTTGCGCCAGGGTATCGCTACGCGGGCTTTTACTACATGAAGTTTACTACCGGTTTCGTCTAATTCCCTTTTGCTGATTCCTTTCATTAAAGAGGGTTCGTCGCGATACCAAATATACCATACTACCACCCACACTATTCCTATGGCTCCCAAAATATAGAAAGCAGCTTTCCAGCCAAAGTTTAAAATTACAGGTATAACAATAAAAGGTGTAAGCGCACCACCTAAACGACTTGCAGCCCATATAAACCCCTGAGCTTTACCTGTTTCTGTTTTTGGAAACCAACGACCTACTGAGCCGGTCATACAGGGGTAAGCCCCTGCTTCACCTATTCCAAAAGCAAAACGAATAATGATAAGCGATGCAAAACCACCTGCAAATCCGGTAAGTGCAGTAAAAACCGACCACCATAAAACAATCAACGACAGAATTTTGCGCTGCCCATACTTATCACCCAATACGCCAAGTGGAATCTGTAGCAAACCATAGGAAACAATAAAAGCACTCAACACCCAGCCCCACTGTTCGATACTAAGGTTTAAATCTTCCATTATCCGACTGCCGGCCATGGTAATATTAATCCTGTCGAGAAAGGTAATTACACTTACAACGCACAGAAGAGCAAGTACATAATATCGTTTACGCATTAGATTATTTTATTTTTCGGTCATTAGTTTTAATAAATCATCACATCACCACATCAACACCCCCGATAGCTATTCGGGACACATCAAAAAATTCTCTTCAATGTATTTTTTTACGCCCAGAGTTCCCGAAAGTGGACTTGAGAGTACTGGTTTTCCGGTTACTTCTTCTAATTTAGATGCCATACGACCCATTGAACCTTGTGCCAATACTATTAAATCAACTTTGGGTGCTACCAGTTTTGATGCTTTTAATATAAGATTGTCGTGGGTTTCTCTATCGCCCGACATGACGGCCTGAAATGCTCCTTCGGCAAGTCCTTCAACTACTTCAATTTGTTTGTTTTGCAAAGCAGCCATTGTTTGCAGTAACTTTACAGTAGGGGCAAGGGTAGTGGGTAAAGTAGCCAGAACACCAATGCGTGTTGCTCTGCTCACAGCCTCCTGAGCCATTGGATCATCAATTTTCAGCAATGGTATGGCAACCATTTTACGTGCCATTTGGGCTATTTCGCCAATAGAAGAACAGGTGTTGAAAATAATATCGGCTCCTGCATCTTCAGCAAGGTGATAACAATTAACTAATCGTTTTGCAACTGCCGGAGTTACAGCATTGTTAGCAATAACTTCCTGTATCAGACTATCATCGACTATGTGATTTAATTTTACTTCGGGTAAATGTTCTTTAAACAATGCTGTAATTGGCTCAACCATAGCCAGTGCGGTGTGTACTGCAAAAACTTTTATCATTATATTATTTTAAAATTGTGATTAGATTCATTAGACTAATTATCCTCAATTGTCAGAACTCCATAACAAAGAAAGTGAAAATTATTCAATCTTAAATCAATGTCGTTAAGTTAAGCCCGAAGGGCTTTAATGTGATTAACCACAGGTAAAACCTGTGGATTAAGAGTAAATTCCATACAATAAACCCTGAAGGGGTTTAATTTGTAGAGTGTTGTTATTCAACCCTTTCAGTCTTTATTTTTTGTTTTCATGTTTTAACGACATTCAATCTTACATGATTAATACTAACCCTTCATTATCTGACACCGAAAATAAAAAACAGTTATTAGATAACAGACGATATTTTTCTGAAAATGTACACAAAAGAGAGTGAAAAAGTGTGTTCTTCTGAAACCAGTATTATTATCTCACAATTTATTATTGATTTTATACCATAAACATGGTACTAAAAATACCCCATCAGTGCGATTGTAGAGTTTTTGAAGCTGCCTTATCTTTGTATCAATAAAAATAAACTCATTTAACAATCGAAAGTTATGGCAAAAATAGCAAAAAACCTCACCGTACTTATTGGTAACACACCTTTGGTTCAACTTTCCAATTATTCAGTAAATAAAGGTCTGGAAGCCAATGTAATAGTAAAACTTGAATCATTTAATCCTGCGGGTTGTGTTAAAGAACGTATTGCTTTGGCAATGATAGAAGATGCTGAAGCAGCAGGAATACTCAAACCGGGCGTTGAAATAATTGAACCTACAAGTGGAAATACCGGTATTGGTTTAGCATTGGTTGCAGCCGTTAAAGGATACAAACTTACCTTGACCATGCCCGAAACAATGAGTATTGAACGTCGCAACTTATTGAAAGCACTGGGTGCAAACCTGGTTCTTACTCCGGGAGCAAACGGAATGAAAGGCGCCATTGCCCGTGCAATAGAACTTCACGAAGAAAATCCGAAAACTTATATCCCACAACAATTTGAAAATGCTTCGAATCCGAAAGTTCACAGTGAAACTACTGGTCCTGAAATTTGGAACGATACCGATGGCAAAGTAGATTTTTTTGTAGCAGGCGTGGGAACCGGCGGAACCATCAGTGGAGTTGGTGCCTATCTGAAATCGAAAAATCCAAATATCAAAATAATAGCTGTTGAGCCGGCCGATTCTCCTGTCCTTTCGGGTGGCGCTCCCGGTCCTCACAAAATACAGGGTATTGGTGCCGGATTTATTCCTAAAAATTACGATGCAAGTGTAGTTGACGAAATTCTTCAGGTAAGCAATGATAATGCAATTCTTACTTCACGTCAGTTGGCACAGCAGGAAGGTTTGTTAGTTGGTATCTCATCCGGCGCAGCAGCTTATGCAGCTACTGTTTTAGCTCAACGCCCTGAAAATAAAGGTAAAAACATTGTGGCATTGTTACCCGATACCGGCGAACGCTATCTATCCACACTGCTTTATGCATTCGAAGAATATCCGCTTTAATTTACAATTTATTCATTTACTATTTACAATTGAAGACTTTACAAACTTTACAAACTTTACAAACTTTCAAACTAAAAATATATGGCATCAAAAGATTTAAATTTTAAAGTAAACGGAAAAAATATTGGTCTAACAAAATACCAGGGATATGCCCGCAATTTTGAATTAATTGTTGACGAACCCGAAATGTTGGGTGGCGAAGATTCAGCTGCCAATCCTGTAGAATATTTATTAGCAGGTTATGCAGGTTGTTTAAACGTGGTTTTTGGTATTGTGGCTAAAGAATTGTCTGTCAAAATAAAAAAGTTGGAAATAAATATAGATGGAGATATAAATCCTGCTAAATTTCTTGGTATTTCGGATGAAGAAAGAGCCGGTTTTAAATCGTTAAACGTAGAAATAACGTTAAAAACAGATTCGGACAAAGACAAGGAAAAACTGCTTATTGAAACCGTGAAAAGCCGTTGTCCAATAAATGACAACTTGTCGAATCCAACTCCGATAAATTACAAATACAATTAAA
>CAYNHC010000118.1:0-2289 GCA_964396705.1 uncultured Paludibacter sp. | reverse complement strand
AAATTTGAAACGCTGCAAGTACATGCAGGACAAGTAGTTGACGGAACTACAAAAGCACGCGCAGTGCCTATTTATCAAACAAGTTCTTATGTTTTCGATGATGCAGCCGATGGCGCTGATCTTTTTGCCCTTCGCAAATTCGGTAATATCTATACGCGTTTGATGAATCCTACGACGGATGTTTTCGAAAAACGTATTGCCGCTCTCGAAGGTGGTGTAACTGCTTTGGCAACTTCATCCGGACAATCGGCACAGTTTATTGCTTTGAATAATATATTGGAAGCAGGGGATAATTTCGTATCTACTTCGCACTTGTATGGTGGAACGTACAATCAGTTTAAAAATCAGTTCAAACGGTTGGGCGTAGAGGTTAAGTTCACGGCCGATGATAAACCTGAAACTTTTGAAGCGCTGATTGATGATAACACAAAAGCATTATACCTCGAAACTATCGGTAATCCGGATCTAAATATCCCTGATTTCGAAGCGATTGCAGCTGTTGCAGACAAACACGGCATTCCACTTATTGTTGACAATACTTTCGGCGCTGGTGGAGCTATTTTCCGTCCGTTGGAACATGGGGCAAGCATTGTAGTTGAATCGGCTACCAAATGGATTGGCGGTCATGGAACTTCGCTGGGAGGTGTGATTGTTGACAGTGGGAAATTCAATTGGGGCAATGGAAAATTCCCTGCATTTACTGAGCCATCCGACAGTTATCACGGATTGGTGTTTTGGGATGTGTTTGGGTTTAACGGTCCTTTCGGAAATATAGCATTCAATATTCGGGCACGTGTCGAAGGACTTCGTGACTGGGGAAATGCAATCAGTCCATTCAACTCGTTCCTGTTGTTACAAGGTTTGGAAACACTTTCATTGCGTGTTGAACGTCACGTTCAGAATGCATTGGAACTGGCTACGTGGTTAGAAAATCATCCGGCAGTGGAATATGTGAACTATCCGGGATTGAAAAGCAGTCCGTATCATGCATTAGCCAATAAATATCTGAAACGTGGTTATGGTGGTGTACTTTCATTCAAACTGAAAGGTGATGCCGATAAAGCGGATAAACTGATTGACAGCTTGAAATTAATCAGCCACTTAGCCAATGTTGGCGATGCAAAATCGTTGATTATTCACCCGGCTGCTACAACCCACGAACAACTTTCGCCCGAAGATAAAATTTCAGCAGGTGTTTTTCCCGGATTACTTCGTATTTCTGTTGGTATTGAGCATATTGATGATATCAAAGCCGATTTAAGCAATGCTTTCGAAGCAATAAAGTAAAGAATATTAAACGAAAAAATGACCGATAAACATTAGCTTTGCCGGTCATTTTTTTAGCTCCCCCTTTAGTGAGTTGAGGGGCTTTGCTTTTCCAAAATTTCCTTCAGTTTTTTTAGCCCGTATTCAAAGTCACCACCAATCATTTTATCGAAATCCAAAAACAAAAGCGTAATATTGGATGGATAAGACATAACACCGTTAAAACCCCATTTTACGAGCGTTTTATTCTCGCCAATACTATCTACAGTCATGTGAGCCAGGTTGGTGTCTTCCTTAGGTTCTTTAAACCGCAATTCGTAATCAATCCGTTTGCCCGGGTCAATTTTGGTAATTTCCTGTTCGCCAATGCCCACATTTTTATCAGCACTTTTCCATGCTGAAACAAAACCCACTGTACCATCCACCCCAGTAAATGTTTTTTCCATAGCAGGGTCACTGGTAGCCCATTTGCTATAATTGTTCTGATTTGTCAGCAAAACCACATAGTTATAAACTTCCTGTTTTGGCTTGTTTATCTCAATTTGTTTCTCAACAGCATATTCCTTTTTTACAAATAAAGCTGTTAGAAGAATAAGCACAATAACCGAAACAACAACGATTAAAATCCATTTTAGTACTTTCATAATATCTGTTTTTTAAAATTATAGAATGAAAACAAATAGAAATGTTGAAAAGTTCAAAAATAAAAAAACTCCCCGATACGCATTAGCATATCGGGGAGTTGTCTTTATTCTTTAAACCCCCTTTAGGGGGCAGGGGGTTTATTTCGCCATTTCAATAGCCACAGCCACTTGTACAGTAGCTCCAACCATTGGGTTGTTGCCCATTCCGAGGAATCCCATCATTTCCACGTGAGCAGGAACTGAAGAAGAACCTGCGAACTGAGCATCACCGTGCATACGTCCCATGGTATCGGTCATACCGTAAGAAGCAGGACCTGCAGCCATGTTATCTGGGTGAAGTGTACGGCCTGTACCACCACCTGAAGCAACTGAGAAGTAT
>CAYNHC010000117.1:0-10280 GCA_964396705.1 uncultured Paludibacter sp. | reverse complement strand
CCCCGGACAGTTACGTTGACACAAATGTAAAGGGCACATTGAATGTCCTCCAGGCGGCGCGTGACAGCAATTGCAGCAGGGTATTGATTACATCAACTTCGGAAGTTTACGGTACTGCTCAATATGTACCCATCGACGAAAAACATCCTTTTCAAGGTCAGTCGCCTTATTCCGCAACAAAAATTGGTGCTGACCGGATAGCAGAAAGCTTCTATCGCAGCTTTAGCACACCTGTAACGATAGTCAGACCATTTAATACTTACGGCCCGCGACAGTCCGCCCGTGCGGTCATTCCAACCATCATTACCCAATTGCTTAATGGTGAAAAAAAAATCAAACTGGGCAGCATACACCCGACACGGGACTTTAATTTCGTCAAGGATACCGCTGCCGGCTTTATCGCAATTGCAGAAACGCCAAAAACAATCGGCGAAGAAATTAACATTGCGTCACAGAAAGAGATAACCGTCGGCCAGATTGCTACGGAAATTATCAACCAGATTAATCCGAAGGCAAAAATAGTAAGCGATGATATTCGTTTACGGCCTGAAAAAAGTGAAGTAGAACGTCTTTTAGGCAGCAATGAGAAAATGAGAGAGCTGACAGGGTGGCAACCGAAATATACTCTAAAACAAGGGTTAAAGGAAACCATCGAATGGTTCAGAGATAAAGAAAATTTACGGCAGTATAAGGCGGAGATTTATAATGTTTAGAGGAACGTAGCTCAAAGCTGAAAGAACAAAACTGAAAGTTCAAGACTCAAAATTTTGGAGGCATTTATGCGACAAACAACATTTAATATCGAAATGCCGGCATCAATACTAACAACGCTGCCGGTCAGCAGAAAGCAGCTTCCCGACTACATCCTTAAAACATTGGCGGTGGAGTTGTTTCGCGAAGGAAAACTTTCACTGGGTAAGGCGCGCGAACTGGCAAATCTTCCAGATAAATGGGAGATGATCAGATTGCTGAGTGAACGCGGGGTGTCTGTCAATTATACGGAAGATGACGCAGAAGTTGATGTCGCGTCTCTGGACAGGCTCCTTGCATGAAGCCGGTTGTCGTGTCAAATTCTACGCCACTGATAGCATTGGCAAGCATTGGGCGGTTTCCGGTATTGCGGGAACTGTTTACACAGGTGCATATTCCGCAAGCAGTTCTTTCTGAAGTTGCAGATGATAAAAAAAGGCGCACCGGCAGCAGGGAAATAAGTGCAGCTTCCTGGATTAAAACGGTACAAGTTGAAAATATTGCATCTGTTGATTTTCTGAGGGCGCTGGTTGATCAAGGCGAAGCTGAGTCGATAGTCCTATCGAAGGAACTTAACGCTGATCTCCTTTTGATCGATGACAAAGATGGCAGAAAAATCGCCGAATCGTCAGGGATAACCTGCGTCGGTACGGTAGGATTATTGTTGCGTTATTATCGCCTTAATGCCGACGAATTCAAGGCTGCTCTTGATGAACTGATTGCAAAAGGTTTCAGGCTTGCCCCGAAGGAATATAGTAAAATTGTGCAATTAGCGCAACAGCGAAGCGGCAATGCCACGGAAAAATGAAATCTGCTTTGAGCTTGCCCCTTTCAGCTTTTACCTTGACCCTTTTCTCTTTCAACTTGAACTTTCAACTATAATTATGTTTAAAAAGACAACAGACTTTATCAAATCCCTTTACCCGGATGAGAATCCCGTTCAACACCTATGGTCCGCGACAATCGGCCCGTGCCGTCATCCCGACAGTCATTACCCAGATCGCCACCGGCAAAAAGAATATTAAATTGGGCGCTTTGCATCCCACGCGCGATTTTAATTACGTAAAAGACACCGTAAACGGCTTTATCGCGATTGCCAAATCCGACAAAACTGTGGGCGAAGTCATCAACATCGGCAGCAATTACGAAATTTCCATTGGCGAAACGGTGAATCTGATCGCGGAGCTGATGAATACAAAGATAACTCTGAAAGCCGATGCCCAGCGAATCAGGCCCAAAAACAGCGAGGTGGAGCGACTGTGGGCCGAAAACGCAAAAGCAAAAAAACTAGCCAAATGGGAACCCGCATACGGACAACGGGAAGGATTCAAGAAGGGATTGAAGGAAACCATAGACTGGTTCACCAATCCCGATAACATTAAACAGTACAAACCGGGGGAGTACAACATTTAGGATTATTTTTATGACCTTATTTAAGAAAGTTAAACGTAAAATTTGGAAAATATTTTTTAAAAATGCAAGGCTTTCGTATGCACAGTCTGGCGAAGATATGATTTTGGACACAATTTTCTGCAATGTGAAAAATGGGTTTTACATTGACATTGGTGCCAATAATCCGTGGGTGCAATCGAATACTTACTTCTTCTATAGAAAAGGTTGGCGTGGGATAAATATTGATGCGTTACCAGGTATGAAAATATCATTCGACAAACACAGACCGCGTGATATTAATGTTGAGGCGGCTATTGATAATGATGAAAAAGAGCTTCATTATTATATGTTTAAATCTTCTTTTTATAATACTTTTTCTCAAAATGACGCCGAAAAATAAAACAACATTCACCTCTTATAGGGATGAAAACAATAAGAACAACCTCGCTTTCTAATATCTTAAATCAATATAACGTCGAGAATATCGATTTTTTAAGTTGCGATGTAGAAGGCATGGACATTAATGTTTTTAAGTCAAATGATTGGGCAAAATATCGGCCAAAGATTATAATTACCGAATATTTTTATAATGGTATTGATAAAATATCACAGGATGCCGTTTATCAATACTTAGCTGAACAGAAATACATCTACTTCTGCAATTCCGCAACTAATGCCTTTTACATCGATACTGCATACCAAAATGAAAGATTTAAAAGGTAATTTTAATATCGTATGCAATTCGCGACGCATTGGACATAAAGATTCATACATTGAATTTTATTACTGAAAAAAAAACGCTCCTTAAAAATATCCAAAATGCTGGATTATATTTCGCAGGCTCTATTGTCCATTCAGTTTTGGCACTTATTGCCCAGCCTATTTACTCAATTTATCTTTCATCTGAAGAATTTGGAATCATTGGCTATTTTGCAGCCATTCAAAGCTTCTTTACGCCAATATTCATCTTAGGCATGACATCAATTTATTTGATGCGTTATTTTAAGCAAAGTGAAATCGAAAACAAAAAGCTGCTTTTTAATATTACCTTTTATCTGCTTATTATTAACACTATTACCATCTTTATTGGTTATGTAGGTATTTATTTTTATTTTAGAAGAATGGGCATTAACATACCACTCAATCCTTTTGCCTGGTACATTTTAATCGCACTCTTACTAAACAATATTACATCCGTTGTATTAATTAATTTTAGAATTAGGAAAAAAGCTCTTTCCTATTTTACATTCTCTTCGCTTAGCAGCATACTTAATGTGGGAATAGGTTTACTATTTGTTGCTGTATTCAAATGGGGAGCTGAAGGCAGGATGCTTGCGCCTATAATTTCTCATTTATTTTTTGTACCCTATTGCATTTATATTCTACAAAAACACACCATCATTTATTTTAACTTTAAATTATTTATCAAGGAATTACGTGTTATATCACCGTTTGTTTTAGCGGCTTATGCATATGTCCCAGTAACAAATATTGACAGAATATTTCTTGAACGCCTCAATAATTTGTCAGAGCTTGGTTTGTATAATATTGGTATTACAATCGCCGGTTATGCACAGTTAGCCAATGTGGCCTTAGCACTAGCATTTGAGCCTGATATTTTTCAAAGTGTTGCTCAAAAAAATTATAAGAAACTCTTTAAGATATTTACAATCATGTTTATTCCTTATTCATTAGCAATTTTGACATTTATGCTATTTTCAGAAACCATAATATCTTTATTAACTGCAGGAAGATATATTGATGCAAAAGTTTATACCAACATAGCATTAATTGCGGTCTTTTTCATGGGCGTTTTTAGTTTTATCAGTAAAATCTTTGTCGCTTTAGAGAAGACAAAATTAAACTTGGTGACAAATGTGATTGGCGGATTATCGTCAATTGTAATTATGTACTTTGCGGTAACGAAATATGGCTATATAGGTGCAGCGTATGGTAAAATTTTAATATCATTAATAATGGCAATAGCAGCAATGATATTGCTTAGAAAGTGTATATATAAAGCAACATGATTGAAGCACCTGTTTTATTAATTACATTTAACCGGCCTGATACTACCAAGCAGGTTTGGGAGGTGTTAAGAAAGGCTAAACCACAAAAACTATATGTTTATAATGACGGGCCAAGACCTGACAATCATAACGATTTAATTGCAAGGCATGAGATTGAAAATATCCTGAATAAGATCGATTGGAAATGTAAACTTGAAACTAATTTTCCCGTAAATAACCAAGGGTGCGGCCACGGCGTTTCTGGCGCGATTAGCTGGGCGTTAAATAATGAAGATCGTTTAATTATTTTAGAAGATGATTGTGTGCCAATACTCCCATTTTTTCAATTCTGTAATTATTGTTTGGAGAAATATAAGGGTGATGAATGCGTAATGCAAATTGCCGGAAATAACTATACTGAGAATCATAATTTTACTGACACTGATTACTTTTTTTCAAAATTTGGGCATATTTGGGGCTGGGCTACATGGAAACGTGCTTGGAAACATTTTGACTATAACATGACTGATTGGCCTTCATTTCGAGATAACAATAAGATCGAATTAGTGGCTGATAGCAAGATATTCATTCAATATTTTACAAAGATATTTAATGAATATTATCAAAACGATAAAAGGCCATGGGCAATAAGATGGATGTTTGCAAAGATAAAAAACAATGGACTTTCAATTATACCACGCGTAAATCTCGTAAAAAATATTGGTTCAATTGGGACACATTCAAGAGGTGAATTTAAATACAATGTTGCCGATAAATTTTTCATTAAAAATGAACCAGCCTCTATAATCTGTAATGAACGCTATGATGAATATCATTTCAAACAGCACATCAATCCAAAGAAATTATTCATTTCAAGAATTATTCGTAAGATAAAAAAAGCTTGAGTTGATAGCCAATGGAAAACAAAATTAAAGTTATTTGGCTTTGTCATTTCACTAATGAGGAAATGCAAACCCATCTGCCATTGTGGAAGATGATTAACGAATTTGCATCGTGGATTCCAAATATGGCGAGAAGCTTTGAGAAAAGAAAAGACGTGGAGCTGCATATTCTTTCACCACATGAATATTTAAAAGGGACAACTTCTTTAGAAATAAGGAATGTCCATTATCATTTTATACCCGTGGGTATACCAATATATAGAAGACATTGGCCGGGTTTTTTTAGATATGATATTATTTCAAATTATGCTGAATACCGACAAAAAACTCGGTTGGAAATTAATCGAATAAAACCAGACATAATCAATCTAATCGGCGCTGAAAATGCTTATTATAGTTCAGTAATTTTAGACTTAAAGAACAACTATCCTATAATTGTAGGGATACAGGGATTCATCAGTCAATTCAAAGATACAAAAAGCAAAAGCCTTGAGTTGAAAAAAAGGATTGATATAGAAGAAAGAATATTAAGAGAATTTAAATACTTTTACGGAGAGCAGGATTCATCGACATACATAAACCACTACAATCCGACGCACAGATTCTTTAGATTGTATTTTCCGGTTAACGAAGAATATGCTTTGTCTGCACCTAATACTGAAAAAAAATATGATTGCATTTATTATGGAAGATTAACTCAATCGAAGGGCACAGAAGACTTCATTCAAGTTATTGCAGAATTAAAAAAACAAATGCCAAAGATTAAAGCTTGCATTGCCGGTGGTGGTAATCAGGACCCTTTCAAGCTTTTAGCACAAGACCTTGGTTGCCTGCAAAATATCGAGTTTCTCGGTTTTTTAAAAACGCAAAAAGAACTTTTTGAATACGTTAAAGCATCGAAAGTATTTTTGGCACCGCCACATAAGGAGCGATTGTCTTCCACAATTAGAGAAGCCATGTATCTAAAAGTACCCATTGTGGCATACGCAACGGGCGGCATACCGTACATAAATGAATTTGACGAAAATATATATATGGTAAAAACAGGCGACTACAAAGCAATGGCTGAAAAAACCATGCTATTATTGAATGACGAAACTGTCAGAAACAATCTTGCAGAAAAAGCATATCATTATGCTTTAAATGAATATAGTCTTGCCGTGAACACTGAAAGACTTATTGCGGCATACAAAGAAATCTTAGAAAAGAAAGATTAACAACATTATGAATTTCAAAATCCCCCTTTTTGATTTAAATTTCGGTGAAGAAGAAATCCAGGCCGTTGTGGATACCATTCGTTCAAACTGGATTTCCACTGGGCCTAAGTGCGAAGAGTTTGAAAAGCTTTTCGCATCCATGCTTAATGTAAAATACGCCATCACATTGACAAACTGCACCTGTGCCCTGCATCTGGCATGCGTTGTATTAGGCATCAAAGAAGATGACGAAGTAATCTGCCCATCGCTAACATTTGCCGCGTCTGTTAATTGCATACGATATGTCAATGCAACCCCAGTATTTTGCGATATAAAAAGCTACGAACACATCAACATAGATGCCGACGATATTGAAAAACGAATCACGCCGAAAACAAAAGCCATCATTGTTGTGCACATGGCCGGATTTCCCGCTGAAATGGATAAGATCATGCAAACTGCCAAAAAGCATAAACTTTTTGTCATTGAAGATGCCTGTCATGGGCCGCTTTCAGAATATAGAGGAAAGAATCTGGGAACAATTGGCGACGTGGGTTGCTTTAGTTTTTTCTCAAATAAAAACGTCAGCACCGGTGAAGGCGGCATGTTGGTAACAAACAATAAGGATATAGCAAAACGAGTACGTTTGCTTCGGTCACATGGCATGACTACAATGTCCTATCAGCGCGCAAAAGGTCACGCAACTGCTTATGACGTTGTTGACTTAGGTTATAATTACCGCATGGATGATCTTCGTGCAGCATTGGGAATTGCACAACTGCACCACCTTAAAGAAGATCTTGAAAAACGAGCCAGAGTCAGAGCGTGGTATTTAGATGCCTTAAATAATATAGATAAGATTATTGTGCCTTTTGCCGAAAATAATGAGTTTGTTTCCAATTATATTATGCCGATAGTGCTCAAAGATTCGACCGTA
The DNA here is from genome assembly GCA_964396705.1 of uncultured Paludibacter sp. Taxonomy (GTDB): domain Bacteria; phylum Bacteroidota; class Bacteroidia; order Bacteroidales; family Paludibacteraceae; genus Paludibacter. Next base: position 3,094 of record CAYNHC010000117.1, on the reverse strand, counting down.
GATAATCGTGATAGTGTGCGTGAAACTTTGCATGCCAAAGGAATTCAGACAAGTGTTCATTATCCAGCAGTGCATCGGTTCTCAATATACAGAAAACATGAAACAAGTTTACCCTACACCGATTATGTAACGGACAATGAGATTACCTTGCCCATGTATTCGAATTTAACTTTCGAAGACGTATCGTATATTATGAGCGTACTTACAAAGGTTTTATCTAATTAATAATTGGAGAGATTGGCATGCTGGTAACTGCATCGAATTATAATCAATTTATTAATGCAAAAAAAGTAGAATTAGGCGTTAACGTCCATATAGAAGAAGGAACTTATATTGGTGCCATCGGAGGAAAAGCAGATCATGTATTTCTTGGAGATAACGTCTATATTGGCAAAGACTGTACAATTTTATTGCCAGTATTTACTTTAGGGGATTATTGCACAATACACCGTCAATGCCGAATATCTGGCTACAGTGCTTGTAATATCGGCCATAATTTCTGGATGGATCAGAATTGCATAATTAACTGCACAGATAAGGTAACCATAGGTGACAATGTAGGCATAGGCGCCTATAGTCAGTTGTGGACACATATAAAGTTTGGCGATGTCATGGAAGGTTGTCGGTTTAATTCTACAAACCCCATGGTTATTGGAGATGATGTTTGGTTTGTTGGTCATTGTATAGTTTCACCTATAGAAGCAGAGAAAAGAAGTATGGCATTAATAGGATCTGTCATCATCGGTGATATGAAAGAAAATCACATTTATGGTGGTTCACCTGCAACTGACTTAACCGAGAAACTTGGAACACAGTTTGCAAATCAGACGCTTGATCAAAAAATGACTTGGCTTAAAAAAAAATTTGAAGAGTTTTGCGTATATCATCCTGGTGCTGCCAATCAAATTAAGATTATAGATAAGATAAATAATACAGATTTAGCTGATAGTAATTTTAGCATCTTCGAGGTTAGTTCAAGAACCTATACAAAGCGACGCACTGAATTGGAAATTTCTTTTATGAAATTTCTCCTGCCATTGTCAAAGTTTATACCAAAGGTTGATTAGGACAAAGCGATATGGAATTTAAAGACAAAATCGCTAATAGAATAATAGATATCCATACATCAATTCTTCAATGCTTAAAAAAAATGGACAGTGAAAAAGTTAAACTTCTCTTTGTTTTCGATGACGAGCAATTTATTGGAATAATCACGATAGGCGATATTCAAAGAGCAATTATTAAAAATGCTAACCTGAACGAAAAAGTTTCAACCATTCTGGATAAAAACAAAATATATGCGATTAAAGATGAAGCTCTTGAATCTATAAAAAACAAAATGTTTTCTCTTCGTGCCGAACTCATGCCAATTGTTGATGAGCAGAATAATCTGGTAAATGTTTATTTCTGGGAAGATTTATTTGGCGAAACAAAAAAAGAGCCACTATTTCGTTTCAATTTGCCGGTAGTAATTATGGCAGGCGGCTTTGGAACAAGGCTAAAACCGCTAACAAATGTTCTTCCCAAACCACTCATACCCATCAATGACAAGACTTTTATAGAAGAGATTTTTGAACAGTTTAGCAACCACGGTTGCGATGCATTCTTTGTTTCAGTAAATTACAAAGCCGAGTTAATTGAATACTATTTATCAAAACAAAATCTACCCTATAATATTCAATACTTTAAAGAAGATAAGCCTATGGGAACAGCGGGCAGCCTGTCGCTGCTCAAAGGCCACATTAAAGAGACATTGTTTGTTAGCAATTGCGACATCCTCATCGATCAGGATTACTCTGAAGTATTAAAATATCACCGGGAAAATAAAAATGAGATTACTGTTGTTGCAGCCCTGAAACACTATCCCATACCATATGGCACCATAGAAACCGGCGAAAACGGAAGATTGCTGGAACTGATAGAAAAGCCGGAAATCTCTTTTAAAATTAACACCGGCATTTATATCTTAGAACCGCATTTATTAAACGAAATACCGGAAAATGTAAGGTTCCATATGACGCAATTGATTGAAAACGTAAACAAAAGAAACGGCCGCGTTGGCGTCTTTCCCGTCAGTGAAAAATCGTGGAAAGATATTGGTGACTGGGACGAATATTATCAAAATATTAATTGCCGCAATACGGTGTAAATAGCCTTTACAGAAAGCAGTCTATGTATTACCCAACCGACATTATCCAGCCAAAATTAAACGCGACTAAAATTACATTCATAAGTTTAGCGTCAATGGTTTTGGCGCTATCTATGGTTAACACTTATATACCCAGTATATTCCTTAATCTCATTGGCTTACTAATCACATCTTATTTTATTTTTCATAATACTTTACGCAAAAACGATGTATTTTCATTTGTTATGATTATGTATTTTTGCAGCCTCTTTCCTTACCTTACCGCCAAAGGCGGTGCATTCAATCATGTAGGCTTTGTAACGGGTTTGCTGTATCTCATGGCACGAAAAAAAATACCAGGTGAACACACATTCAATGATAAGTATTTTAAACTATTTGCTTTTGGATTTGTTATTAGCTCAATACTTGGATGGTTAACAAAATATACCGGCAACTATTCTGATTTATCATTCAGTATAATCTCCTTTTTGGGTGTTATGGTTTTATTTTTGGCAGCCAGCCGTATTATAGTGACTGGAGAAAGAATTAAAGTTTTTATACAGATCAATATGGTATTGATTGTTTATTCTACAATCGCCAGTCTAAATAAATATCTTGATATAGTGCCTTTCAATACACCGTTATTGCCGATATATGCGATGGAAGATGCGGAATATTTGGATTACTTTGAAGGCGGCGGTATAATAGGCAGTTCCCCCTTATACGGTGAGCATAGCTTGATACTGTCAATCCTCTTTGCAACATATGCGATAATTGCATCAAAACAATATGAAATTCGAAAATCTATTTTAATTTTTTTCACAATTCTCTCGGTGGTGAATGTTTTTATGTCTATTTCCCGGTCGGTTTTTCTGCTCACTTGTTTTGGTATTTTGATGATTATCATTTTTCAATTCAAATTTGAAAAAGTGCGCATACCAGTGCAATTTTCCAAAATAATTGGTA
>CAYNHC010000116.1:6185-10322 GCA_964396705.1 uncultured Paludibacter sp. | reverse complement strand
CTTATTTTTTTTGAACTCTCTCGTCCTATCGGATGTACCTTAATTAAAAGAGAAAACAATCGCGCTGTCGGGTGGAATTATCTCAATTCAGTATTATCAGAATTTCAAAATAAGCTATTCAACAAAACAAACGGCTCAGAAAAATTACTTTTCTGAGCCGTTTTCAATTCTGATATTAAATTATTTCACTCCCTTCGATTGACTTCCGGAATGTGGCTTTGCAATACTTTCGCGCATTGAAGTATCTGCTTCAATGTTTTTCATTTTGTAATAATCCATGATACCCAGATTGCCACTGCGGAAAGCTTCTGCCATTGCCTGAGGTACCTGAGCTTCGGCTTCGATAACCTTGGCACGCATTTCCTGCGATTTGGCTTTCATTTCCTGTTCCTGTGCAACTGCCATGGCGCGGCGTTCTTCGGCTTTGGCCTGAGCAATGTTTTTATCAGCTTCGGCCTGATCCATTTGAAGTTGAGCACCAATATTCTTACCTATATCAATATCGGCAATATCAATGGATAGAATTTCGAAAGCAGTTCCGGCATCTAATCCTTTTTTTAATACTAATTTTGATATTGAATCAGGATTTTCGAGCACGCTTTTGTGCGATTCGGACGAACCGATTGAAGATACAATACCTTCGCCAACACGGGCAAGAATAGTTTCTTCGCCTGCACCACCTACTAATTGTTTGATGTTGGCACGAACGGTTACGCGGGCTTTGGCAATTAACTGAATACCATCTTTAGCAACCGCAGTTACTGGTGGAGTGTCAATTACTTTTGGATTTACCGACATTTGCACGGCCTGAAAAACATCACGTCCGGCAAGGTCAATGGCAGTTGCCATTTTAAAAGTCAAATCGATATTGGCTTTCGAAGCAGAAACAAGCGCATGAGTTACACGTTCGATGTGTCCTCCGGCTAAATAATGTGCTTCAAGTCCATCGCGTTTCACTTCCTGGATGTCAGCTTTGTGTGCTTCAATCATACACTGAACAATGGTGTGAGGCGGCACTTTACGAATACGCATCAGAAATAATTGTATCAGTGAGATATTTACCCCCGATACTTTAGCCGAAACCCATAGAAGAAACGGCACATAATACAAAAATAATAACAGAAGTACTCCTATTATTACTAATCCGATAATTTCAACTGGAACCATAATTATTTATTTTAATTTAAAAGAATTGATTTAATTTCACTATCACCAACCCCTTCACATCTTGTGATATAAGCTGCTGAGGAACTTTTGGAGCTTTAATTAGTGTTTATCTTATTGACGCCGATTTACTTTTTTCTTTCAACCAGAATGTTAGTATTCATAATGTCAACAACTATAATTTCAACTTCGGGGTCAATAAAATCATCATTTGTTTTGGCTTCTACAATATGATTGTTGATTTTTACTTTGCCCATTGGTGCGAGTCGTGAACTGGCTTTTCCTGTGTCTCCAATTTTAATGTCCAGCCCTTTAAGGGGGTCATTTTTTCCATCGATTTCTGTTTTTAACGACATTCTTTCGAGCACCTTTGACTTGACGAAAATCCACACAGATATTCCAAGTAACAATAAACTGCTTATCAAAGTAATATGTCCCGCAGTGCTTCCTATTGAATAATAGGCGTAATATATCGCACCACCCAAAAATGCAACTCCTGCTATTCCGGCAATAGAAAGTCCCGGAATAAGGAAAAATTCGATGAGAAAGAGAATTATTCCAACGACTAATAAGAGAATTACAATGGTTGTTTCCATAATGTTAATTTGGGGTATAAATGTACATATTATTTTTAAAAATTCAATTTTTTATGAAAATAATTTCTTCATTTCGTGCTTCAAGTAACTTTGTTGCTATTTCTTTTTGTAATTCAATCAAGGTTTTTTCCTTTGTAATAATTTCAACCCCGATTTCAATTCGCTGGTTTTCATTACTGGTAGTTTCGTATTTTGTTCTGAGTTCAGTTAAATTTGTTGTTGTGTTTTTTAAGTCGTTCTCCAATTTATTGTATTCATTCCATGATTTTAGCGCCTTTTCGCTTTTAAAATCTTCGTATTTTGTATAAATCAACAAGTCGGTAACTTGAAAGACAAATTTTAGATCCGATGGAATGAATTGGTTTTGATGATTAATAACAACCTCATTTTTTACTTTAAAAGCTTTTCGGTACAATTTTAATTTTGCTGCATTTTGCAAAGTGTCAATGTTTTCGGTCCGGTAAATAATCTTCTCGTCGTTGGGTATAAATTGATAAATAATTACTTTGCCAGCTGCTTGATTTCTGTCTGTGGCAAACCAACCCAATTTTCGCTGTTCATCAATAACCATCATGTAATCGTTGGAAGGCGAATTAAATGGAAATCCAATATTCTCAGGAGTTAGAAATCCCTTTGAATTAGAAGAGTATTTTGTGATAAAAATGTCGTATCCTCCTAATGAATTTTCACCATCCGAAGCAAAATATAGTGTTAGACCATCTAATAACAGAAAGGGATAATTTTCATTGGCTGAGGTGTTAACTGCTTCTGAAATTGAAACGGGATCGGACCATTCGTCGAGTTGTTTGAACGAACTGAGGATGTCCATTTGTCCTTTTACTGTATCCGAAAAAATAGTACGGTCACCGCGTTGTGTAGTATATACTATTTTATCAGTGTTTTTTCGCGTACTAAGATTGGATTGTTGAAGAGTCCCAAGTTCGCTATTGAAATTATATTTCTTCAGAAAATTATTTTTATCCACAACAAAACTATCAATAATGGCAATATCTTCGATGCGTTTTATAAGTTTTTCACCAAGTTCGGCTTTGCTTTTTTGCGTTTCTAATTCCGGCAATTTTTTGTCGTCGGGAGGTAGTGTGGCCATGTAATTTTGATAAGATAAAGCCGATTCACTAAATTTGTAAGTTAAAAAGTATGATTCAGCAAGGTACCATTCTGTCAACGGGAATTTTGTTCCGGATAATAGAAAGTGTTTAATGGCATTCTCGTAATCTTTAACTTCGTACAAACAGCGTGCGTAACGGTAATTGTAGAGGACATCGTTAGGTTTGTTTTTTAATAATGAATTGTAAATCAATTTTGCTTTTGCAAATTGTTTGTTGTTGAACAAAGTTTCTCCTTCATCTGCACTTTGAGCAAAGAGTGTTGTTGTTGAAATAAAAATTGAAAATAATATTACTTTAAATCGCATTTAAAAGAAGTTTGAAAGTTATTGAAGTTTGTAAAGTTTGTAAAGTTATTAAAGTTTGAAAGTTTGTAAAGTTATTAAAGTTTGTAAAGTTTGTAAAGTTTTAAAGTTTTAAAGTTGATCCCGAGAGCTATTTAGAGTTTGAAGATGCTATCTTCATTTCCTTTTCATTGGCATATTTAGAAATTGTCGAATTGTTACATTAGCACGTTACTAATTGGCACATTATTGTATTGGCACACTCTCCGAAGCTTTCTGAATAAGTTTCTGAGCTTCGGTTTGAGCTTTGGCTTTTCCCGCAGCAGCCTGTTTTCGGGCTTCTTCCACTAATTTTTTAGCACCAAGCTGAGCCGCTGCTTTTGCAACAGGATTGGTGGCTTTGTTAATTAAATTATCGCCCTGTTTCTGAGCTTGTTCTATTAATTTATTACCAAGGGAATCTGCTGTAGCAATTAAATCATCTGCTTTTTTCTGAGCTTCCAGCATTGCTTTTTCTTTTTGTTTCCGGGCTTCTTCAAGCGCTTTTTCTTTAGCATCATCTACTTTCTTTGTGACTTCAGCTTCCACTTTTCCGGCAGTTCCGGTTAGCACTTCGGTAATTTTACCTTTAATATCGAGCTCAATTTTTGGTTTGGCAAATGTTCCGGTAATTTTTACATTATAGGTCGAAAACTGACCAAGTTTGAGTTTGTCGGGTAATGTAACTTTTCCAAGATAATTAATACTTTTATCTAAGCCGGTAATACCGCCCAACGTCAAAGCCACATCTTTAATTTTGAAACTGAAAGGTTTGGTGAGCAGTTTCCCATCGTTTATTTCGAACATTAAACCCAGGTCTTTTAATGTCATCGGTAGTAAATCAGTTCGTTGTAATGCAGTGACTAATTTCTCAAGTACAGGTACGTCTTTTAATGAGACTGACTTGGTTTTAAATGAACCATTGCT
>CAYNHC010000116.1:3049-6085 GCA_964396705.1 uncultured Paludibacter sp. | reverse complement strand
ACATATCCTGCATTTTAAGTTCACCGTTGGCAAGTTTGAGTACGCCATTTACATTCGAAAAACTCATTTTGTCATAAATAAGCTTTTTGAAATTTCCTGCCATGGTAAAATCAAGATTTTTTGGCAAAATGAAAATTCCGGATTCTTTAGTGTTACTCTTTTTATCAGCACTTATTTTTGTTGAATCTGTCGAAATAAAATCACTGATATTGAAATAATCAGATACAAGATTTAGCGATCCGGTTAAAGTTTTATCACTAAGTGCATAAGCCACTGCATTTTCTAATTTCCCCGTTGCTGTTATGTCGTTTCTGTCTATTTTCATTTGCAAAGCAGTCAGGTCAACAAACCGGTTATTAAAATTCATATTGGCTTTACTAATGGCAACTTCCTGTTCCAGCGATTTCATTTTCAGCAACATATTTATAACATTTAGTTTGCCGCCAAATTTGAACTTTTCGTACTGATTTTTTTCGTAATACGACATTTTTCCTGCCAGGTCAAGATCTACATCTAACAAACCATTTAGTTTTGTTTCTTTTTCAAGCGGATAAACATCTTTAATCATGCCAAGATCAATTTTTCCTGAGGCTTTTACTGTTAAATCCCGATCGGACATTGGAGTTGCAATTCTGATTTGAGAAGTGAATGGATTTCCTCCCATTACAAATGCAAACCGTGACATGTCGATAATTGTTTCATCCAGCGTTTTACCTTGATTTAGAAGTCGGGCAGCAATATTGATTTTTTGTACCGATTTTGGCAATGATGGATACTGAAACCATCCATCTGCAACCTTCAGGTTCAAATCGAACGAAGGATAATAATCTCCAGCAAATTCACCTCTCAGAAAACCATTTAAATCAACTTTACCACCGGCTTTTATTTTGTCGAACGATTCGGCGTACAAAGCAGGAATAACAGACAGGATAGACTTAAAGTCAACCTGCTCAGCATTCAACTTGAAATCCATGTCAATTCCGCCTTTTACCGTTTTGAACCAACCGTTCAGGTTGAAAGGTAACTCGTTAATTTTCATTGAATTTTTACTCAAATTGAAAACCATATCGTTGATGTTAGCATCAATGTCAGCGTTCATTTCTACTTTTGCATTCGAAATATAATTGAACCCATCGTTGCTAAACGTCATTGAGTCGGCAGTTGTACGGGTTATAAGCATCGAACTGTCGGCTGTAAGGTCGCCTGTCAAAGTATGATTTACATTTTTAAAAGTAAGTAGCACATCGCCTTCTTCGTCGAGATAAAGTATATCAGCCCTGTTGATACCAAATTTTTTGAGTTTAAAATGAAACTGTGAAGAAGTAGTGTCAATTGCGGTTGTATCTTCTTTGATGATGTCGGTCCAGTTAAATTTTCCATTGGGCAAAAAATGAAAAAAGACTTTAGAGTCGTTGAACTGCAAATCGCTGATATCGTATCCTGTGTCGTTGAATAAACTTTTGATATTCAGCGTTAAATCAACAATGTCGCTATTTATCATTGTATCTTTTTCAAATTCACCAACACCGGTAAAACTAAAGTTTTCAAATTGCAACGACACATCAGGAAAAGTACGTAAGAAACTAATGTCAACATCGTCAAAGTTGACCTTAGCATTCCACGTTTTATTCAATTCGTTTTTAGCAATATTTTTTATTTTTCCTTCAAACACAAAAGGAAGAGCTACTAAAATTGCAAAAAATGCGATTATTACTGATATTGTAATTATCAGTCCTTTTTTTAGCTTTGGTTTCATAAAAATGTGGATATTAGGTTCATAGGTATAAACTAATTTTCTTTTGTCAATTTACAAAAATACAACTAATGAATGAAAACTAAGTTATAAAGTTCAATAAATGAGTTATAAATTAATCGATGGAAATTTCCTCAAGTATGAGTTTATGGTAATGTATTATTAAAATAAATGATAATTTTGCATGTTGATATTGAATTTGTACTTTGAGTGTTATATCTGTTCGTCTTAAACCTTGAACGAAATGTGATTAAAACTGTTTAATATGAATTAAGAAGCTTTCTGCAAAAGCTCAATATAAAATTTCTGACTGATAAAATTATAAAATATGCCACACGAACATCATACACATCACGAGCATCACAATCATCATGCCGATGTAAAAAACATCAAAGTTGCATTTTTCCTGAATTTCGGTTTCACAATACTCGAAATTGCGGGAGGATTTTTTACCAATAGTATTGCTATTCTATCGGATGCAGTACACGATTTAGGCGATTCATTATCGCTCGGTTTGGCGTGGTATTTCCAAAAAGTAGCTCAAAAGAACAGCGATAATTCCTATTCTTATGGTTATAAACGTTTTTCACTTTTAGGAGCCATAATTAATTCTATTGTACTTGTTGTTGGAAGTATATTTATTCTTACTGCTGCCATTCCGCGTATTTTTAACCCTGAGCAAACCAAGGTAGAGGGCATGTTTATTCTTGCTATTATCGGCATTTTGGTAAACGGAGCCGCTGTTTTCAGGCTTAAAAAAGGAAATTCAATCAACGAAAAAGTTGTTTCGTTGCATCTGCTCGAAGATGTATTGGGTTGGGCGGCCATTCTTGTTGGCTCGGTAGTCATGTATTTTTTCGATGTTCCTGTGCTTGACCCCATTATGTCGGTTGGAATTGCTTGTTTTGTACTTTTTAATGTTTACAAAAACATAAAACAAAGTTTACGCATAATTTTGCAGGGAATTCCCGAAGAAATTGACATGACAGATGTTTCGGAAGAATTAACGAAAATACCCGAAATTGAAAGCGTGCACGATTTGCATATCTGGTCGGTGGATGGAAATTACAATGTGCTGACTGTTCATGTAGTTTTAAGTCAGTTATCTGAATTAAATAAAACAGCAGATTTAAAATTAAAAATACGAGAAACGCTCGAAGAAAAAGGCATACAACATGCCACAATTGAGTTTGAAACGAAGGAAGAAAGTTGCAGTTTAGAAAATTGTTGCTGAAAATAAAATATTATTCAGCATGTTTTATTGAAAAAATATCGATAAATAA
>CAYNHC010000116.1:0-2949 GCA_964396705.1 uncultured Paludibacter sp. | reverse complement strand
ACCCACAATAAGAATAGCAAAGGTACAAATAACCAAACTTATTTTTACCGGAATATCACTGTTGATTGTTTCAATCGGTTGGTCAGATTTATTGATAAACATGGCTTTCACTACCAATAAATAATAGTAAAGTGAAATAATGGTATTCAGCAAAGCAATAAAGACAAGCACATAAAATCCCTGCTCAATTGCCGCCGAGAAAATAAAGAACTTGCTGAAAAATCCGGCAAAAGGAGGAATTCCGGCCAAAGAGAACAACGCTAACATCATGACTACACTTAATTTAGGATTGTTTTGATACAAACCATTGTAGTCTTTTATATTGATTTTCCCTGTGCGATTTTCAATGACAGCTACAACGCCGAAAACAGCTAAATTGGAAAACATATAAACCAAAATATAATAAACCAAAGAGCTCATTCCAATAGCTGTTCCACTGATTACACCTAATAAAATATAACCCGCTTGCGAAATAGATGAGTAAGCCAGAAAGCGTTTGAGGTTTTGCTGACGAATAGCAAAAATATTTGCCAAAGTAATGCTGACAACAATTATACCGTAAAGAATGGCCTGCCACTGATCAATCATATTGCCAAAAACTTTAATCAGTATTGTAAATAATACGAAAACCGCCGACCCTTTTGAAATAACTGAAAGATAAGAAGTTATGCTTGTAGGTGCACCTTCGTAAACATCAGGTGTCCAAAGGTGAAAAGGAACCAACGAGATTTTAAAGAACAAACCAACTGCAAAAAACACAAGCGCCATCAATTGCAAAGGTCCACCGGTAAGTAAAACTGCGAGATCATCGAAATACAAAGTTCCCGTTACGCCATAAATCATCGACATACCAAACAATGAAATTCCGGAAGCAAAAACAGAACTTAGAATGTATTTAGCGCCTGCTTCAGCCGATTTATGATTGTATTTGTTGAAAGCCACCAAAGTTGCCATAGGTATTGCAGCAGTTTCTATTCCGATGAAGAACAATAAGAAATGTCCCGCTGACATCATGAAATACATGCCCAGCAAAGTGGAAAGCGTAAGAAAATAAAACTCACCACGGCGTACAATGCTTTCTTCACCATTCAACCAATGATGTGCCTGAAGGAAAATAATGATTGTTCCAATATTCAGAATAGTTTTTACATATGTGAGCATCGGAACGTATTTATACATTCCTCCTGCCACTTCGAAAGCCTCGCGGGGTAAGCAGTTCAATAAAGTATGAACTGAAAATAATATGATAGCAACAGGTTGAAAATAGCGTAAGGCTTTTTCACTTGCAAAAATATCATAAACAAGAAGAATCACTATCACTGCCAACAGCGAAAGTTCGTCGTGTAATTGTAAGAAACTTGAATAATCCATATTAATTATTTACAATTTATCCCGATAGCTATCGGGGTTACTATTTACAATTTAATGTAAATTCTTTGTCAGTGCTTATCGAGCCAAATTCTGTACAACAGGCACTAAACTGTCATGTATTATGTTCGAAACCCACAATGGAAGTGAGCCTAAAGCTATAATGGCAACGATCAATGTTACAACTGAAACCCGTTCCCACCAGGTTGCATCTGTGAGTTCTTCGTGATGCGGATCTTGTAATTTCCCGAAAAGAATTTTACCAACCACTCGGAGAATGTAAACTGCAGTAATTACGATTGATGAAACAGCCATAATTGTCAACACCCGATGAAAAGTATCTGTTTCCTGAAATGAGCCCACAAAAATGGTCATTTCGGCCACAAAACCACTGAGTCCGGGCAAACCTAACGAAGCCAAACCGGCAATAACATAACTTACACCCAAAAATGGAATCACTTTCATTAAACCACCCATTTGAGTAATCAATCGTGTATGCGTTCTGCCATAAATCATACCGATTAATGCGAAAAACAAAGCCGTCATTAATCCATGCGAAAGCATTTGCATAACCGCTCCGGTCATTGCAGTTTCATTCATCATTAAAATGGCAAAAAGCACCAATCCGCAGTGACTTACTGAAGAATAAGCATTGATATATTTTAAATCGGTTTGAACCACTGCCGAAAAAGCGCCATAAACCACACTAATTCCTGTAAGAATAAGGAAAATCCATGCCATTTCATGAGCGGCTTCGGGCATCAAATACATGGCTACTCTGAATGCTCCATAACCTCCCAATTTCATCAATACGCCTGCATGTAACATCGAAACGGCTGTAGGAGCAGAAGCATGACCGTCGGGCGACCAGGTATGAAAAGGAAACAAGGCGCCTAACACTCCAAAACCCATGAAAGTAAGCGGAAATAAATAATATTGTGCCGAAAGTGGGATATGATTTTGTGCCAGAACAAGAATATTCATGCTTTCGGCACCCGAAAAATAATAAATCCCCAAAATACCGACCAGCAACAAAGCAGAACCGCCCATCAGCATCAATGTGAGCTTCATAGCTGCATATTCTTTGTTTCCTGTCCCCCAGATACCAATGAGCAAGTACATTGGAATCAGGGCTATCTCGTAATACATAAACATGGTGAACAAGTCGATGGAAATAAAAAAGCCGTAAACGCCAATGGAAAGCAAGCAATACCACAGGAAAAATTCTTTAGGCAATGGATCAATGCGCCACGATGCAAAAACGCCCGTAAAAACAATGATCGAAGTCAGGATAAGCATGACCACCGAAACACCATCCACTCCTACCGAATAATGGATATTAAACGGTGCATACCAAACCGTATCGGCACAAAAAAGCATTTCAGCCATATTTCCTGCTTCTCTTTCGGCAAAGTACATGTAAGTCAGCATTGCTGATAGAACAAGTAATATTGTTGCTCCGGTAGCTGCTATAAAGTTAATCTGACTCCGTTTCTTCGCAAAGAATAACGCAATCATCATCAACATTGGAATAAGAACGAAAATTGATAAGAAATTCATATCTTAAATTTACGATTTGAA
>CAYNHC010000115.1:0-10684 GCA_964396705.1 uncultured Paludibacter sp. | reverse complement strand
TATCCTGTAAAAATCAGTTTCACGCCATTAATTTCTCCAGTTAATGAAAATTTGGAAATGGTTGTTTACGCCGCCGATACAACAACTATAATATCTCATTTTAAAAAATACATTAAAAACTCAACTGATACGACAATATATGTAGGTTCAGGGAGATTTTTCATGGTATTGTTGTCACCCTGGCCTTCAAATCTAAAAACTATTAATGTATCAGGAGTTGGTGTAAGTTCTGCCGGTTCATTTGGTATGAATAACCTAACTTCTTTCTTGGTAAGCCCTACACAAGTGCTCTGTGAAGGTAAATATATTTTAGAAGCGAAAACCGATTACAGTGGAACAGGAACCCTGAAATATAAATGGACACCATCAGAAGGATTAAGCAATGATACTGTGCAACGACCTACCACAGATATTAATAGTTCACGAACTTATAATGTAACGGTAAACTCATCCGATGGGTTTTCAGGTGCTACATCCGTTTATGTGGATGTGCTCTCGTTAACAGCAAATGCAGGAAACGACACCTCAGCGGTTTATGGAAGTGATTTATTGCTTAAGTCTGTAGCCACAAATTATACAGGTACAGGAAAATTGAGATATAAATGGACACCCTCAACGGGTTTAAATAACGATACGTTAGCTCAACCAACAGTTACAGTAAAGGCAAATACCGAATATACCGTTACCGTAACAGCGCCGGGCGGTTGCAGTGCATCGGATAATATAATGGTTCGTATTGCTCCATTACCGAAACCTGAAATTGGTATAGTAGGCGTAAGTGCTAACAACAAAAACCGTATAGCATGGAATAAAACTGTTTCGGGAATAATTAATTCATATTCGGTGTATAAAGAAACATCTGTAAGTAATGTATATGAAAAAATTGGTACAGTACCTTACGATTCATTAAGTGTATTTGAGGATGTTCAATCATCACCGGGAGTAAAATCAAGCAAATATAAATTATCAATGACCGATCTTAGTGGATTAGAAACCGAACTTAGTGTCCCTCACAAAACTATGCATCTTACAATCAACAAAGGACAGGGTAATGCCTGGAATCTGATATGGGAACCCTACGAAGGTTTTACAGTTGCCACCTATAATATCTACCGTGGAACATCACCGGGCAGTTTGAATTTTATAGATGCAGTATCGGGCAGCAGTACACAATATTCTGATTTAGACGCATCAACAGATAAAGTGTATTATCAATTAGAAGTAATAAGTCCTCAGTTGGTGAATCCTTCCAAAATAAGCGGATTGAAAAAAGTAAATAATTCGGTAATGGTTTCGTACAATTCATCACGATCCAATATTGCATCAGACATAACTGATGGAATAAACGAAACAAACAAGGAGTTAACTGTAAAGTTATATCCTAACCCGGCGAAAGATCATTTTGTCATTAGTGGCGAAAATATAACTTCGGCAGAAATTATAAACCTTACAGGACAAGTAGTATTAAAACCGATACTAAACAGTACAAATACTGTTGATATTTCAAATTTCCCGACAGGTTCATACCTGGTTAAAATCAAACAAGGCAATTCTTTTGTCTATTCAAGAATCGTAAAACAATAAAATCCCGTATCAATATTAAAATAACTCTCACAAATAAATAGGAAGTTTATTTCAAGGTTAAAATAAATCCTACACGATTATCGGAAGGTTATTTCACACATGAAATAACTCACCCACGGGAATTAGAATTTTATTTTCACTTTGAAATAAATATCCCACGGGAATAGGAATGTTGTTTCACAAACAATTTAACTTTTCCGCGGGAATAGGAGAGTTATTTTACACATAAATCAAATCTTTTAAAGTTTAAAAAAATAATCAAATTTCACACTAATTACTAACACTTAAAAATTTATTTTTCTATGAAAACCAATTTTGCACAATTAAGCACCAAAGATTTGGCAACCCTAAGCCAACGTACCATTTCAGTATCTGACGAACCGACTTTTACCGTAGTAAAAGACAACCCTTTGCTGGCTGCTGTAAAAACTGAATACAACTATTATGATGCTGTTTACACCAAGAAAGCATTCAGTGGAAAAGGGGGAGAACTAATAAAAGCTGATGATGAGAGAGATAGCCCTTTCGGAGGTATAAAAGATATTTTGAGCGGACATATAAAATCGAGCAGTTCGCCATGCCATCAGGAGGCTAAAGATCTTTATGCAATCATTGAAAAGTATGGTATTGGTCTGGATCGGTTGAAATTTGCCGAAGAAACAGCTCAGATGAAAAAGATGATCGAAGATTTTGATAAACCGGAGAATATTGATAAAATTGAAAAAACTCATCTAACCCCAATTGTAAGTCATCTAAAAGTAGCACACACTGCATTTGAAAAATTGTTTAATGAGATAGCAGCAGAAAATGCTGAATTACGTATGCTCGATTCTGCATCAACCATGCGGAGAAGACTCGAAACAGCACTGAAAAATTATTTCAATATAGTAAAAGCTATGAAAATGCAAACAGGATGGAGTGAGCTTTATGCAAAATTAGATGAACTGTCCAAAGCAGCATTTAATTCGCATCCTACAATAAACAAAACTACCATCACATCCACGACAACAGAAACTAAATAAATGAGTATATGCTTTAGCGAGATGTAAGTTAAGCATTTGTACTTACTAATGTCTTATTTACTTAACTTTCGCAAGTAGTTAGAGTTTGCTTTAATTTATTGATTTCTTGTTAAATACAGTAGATCCAGTGCGATTGTATTGCGTGGTAAGTAGAAAAAGTAAAAAAATATCTGATTTACCACACGATACAATCTGTGCGGCAGCGTGGGGCATCATATGCTATGATTATATAATACAGAGCTAAAAAAGCGGAGCCGGAAAACATGATTGTAAGCGCAACACTTTCCGGCTACCGCCAGCTCTCCTAACCATTTAGAAAAGGAGGTAACAAAAGTACAAACAAACCTACATTTACACAAATTATGCGGGAGGAAAAAACGAAGCTCTAATACTCTCGTGAGCTGAGCATTTCTATCAGTAAAAAATTAGTGCCCTTACAAAAAAAAATAGTTTTCAAAAATTGAAAACTTTGTTTATACTCAAAAAAAAATACAATGAAAAAATTTATATTTTCAATTGCCATATTGGCGTTAATATTTACTTCGTGTGAGAAAAACGAAGAAGCACTTCCGATTACATCGGATGCTGTTATTAGTTTACCTGACTACAAAGTAAGGGATGGTTTTTTGGTGTTTGCAAACGTAGAATCTTTTATAGAAACTACCAAACTCATAGGTAATCTATCTGACAGCGAAAGGAAAAAATGGGAATCCAAAATAGGATTTCAGTCGCAGCACAGTATGTTTATGAAACTCATCGGCGAAGAGTTAATCAAAGACAGTCTGAATAGAATTAAGTATGCTGATAAAGATTTATCAGAAGTTGATATACATGATTATCATTCTGAATATTATTCCGAAATGCTGGTAAAAGGTGTAATAAAATTAATTGATGAAGGAACGCCAAATGAATATTGGGATTATTCGGTTTACGACCGCAGTTCTACACCATTCATTAATGAAGATGGATTGTTTGCTATAGGAGATACATTGTATCAGATTACAAACCAAGATGTTAGAAGTGTATTGCTGACAAAAGATGCGAAAAAACAGGATTTATTAAGGACTCTTTCGGCAAATAACATTGGAATCCATAAAATGTCTGCTTATGCTTATCCCCTATTAGATTGCCCAGGGCAGATTTGGCCAAAGAATTGGACGACCAAAGGGCAATGGCCTTCAGTGAGGAGAAGAATAAGAGTAGGTACAGAATTGAGTTTTGTCGAATTTCTAATTTCTTTACAAAGAATGGAATTTAAACATAATTTTTATGTACAATGCCAAAAAACAAATTTAATAAATAAATGGATTTATGAGTTCAGGAATGTAACAGTGTCTGGAACGTGGGAGATTTATGCATATAGCAATAAACAATACTATACAAATACAATAACCTATTCAAGTTATGCCAGCGACTTACAAGGCTGTGTTAATCCCGGGGATGGCAGTACTGCTCCTTTTGGTAGTACTTTTCTCATATATCCTAATTTATCAAATCAGAATCCCTATCCTCCGGGTGACGATAACAGTGCCTACGGTCTATATTGGCAGTATAATTCTCTTCGTTGTCGTCCTCAATATTCTTATTATCATTGGGAAGCAATAGCTGCTCAAGACACATCTACGATTAGTTATAATTACTAAGAATTTCTTTAATTGTCAGTTACAAAGTATAAACTTTGTAACTGACAATTAGTTGAATTATATAATAAACCACCAATCAGCTCGTTTTTCAAAACATAAAATAATCATCTATTTATGAAAATAAACTATTTGTTTTTTATTGTGCTTATGTTTTTCACTTCCTGCACTAAAGAGATAGAAATTGACACACTCGGATTTGAACGAAAAATAGTAGTTAACTCACTTTTTACTCCCGACAAACCTTTTGTGTTCCGCTTTTCATACACAATCCAGCCTAACGAATTATTACCGACATTTACCGACAGCATCCATCTATGGCTTTATGAAAACGGCAATGAAATTTTGAATGAAAAATTTTTATCCGATACATTTAGTAGTTCGCATTACCCCAAAAATGGTTGTGCATATAGCTTAAAAGTTTTTGTACAAGGTTACGACACTATCTTTGCTTATGATACTGTACCTTCACAGATAAACATAACTGCTGGTTCCGAGCAATTGATTTCGATAGATAAATATCAGACTCATACATGTCGTATGATTATTCAATTTGTCGACCCAGCTTATGAAAGAAACTATTACGAAATGTTTTTTGAGGGGACACAATACGATTATGAAAATAAAATCACCGATCCTGTATTGCTCAACGAGGGTGATATATCTTATTATCCCGAAACATATTTCTTTTCTGATGAATTATTTGACGGAAAGATCTATTCAATGTATATAAACAGGCAATCATTTTTTGGAACTGATACAAAAGTAATTTTACGCAATATTAGCTACTCTTACTATATGTATCGCAAATATTGGACACGCCATTCGTATAATCAAATAATGCTCGACAAGGGAATTGGAGCTCTTATTTATACTGGCGAACCGCAGCCAATGTACAACAATATAATAAATGGTTATGGTATATTTGCTGCCTATATAAAAAATGCACCATTTACTTTGCGGAAGATTGAAAACTAAACCTCACCCCCAACCCCTCTTTCCCATGAGCGAGGGGAGTAAAACTAATAACAAAATGAGATACTGCATATTATTTTCTTTCTTTTTTGTGTTGAATTCTGCTTTCTCGCAAAATCCGGTATTGAGTGGCTATGTAACCGATAGCAAAACCGGCGAGGCAATCATCGGCGCAAATATTATGGATTTGGAATCGAGAGTTGGTACTAGTTCAAATAAATTTGGATTTTTCACATTGAACCTAAAGAAAGATGAAATACATCGTGTTCAGTTTTCGTTTGTGGGTTACGATACAAAAGTAATTGATATTCAAATAAACAAAGATGAATTATTGCTGGTGTCGCTTGATTTTTCAGAACACAGTTTAAGCGAAGTAGTGGTTTTGTCGAAAAAAAAAATTGAAGAACGTGCCGAAATGGGCAAAATGGATATTCCAATTTCTACGATTCGCACGTTACCCTCGCTCTCGGGTGAAGCCGATATAATGAAAGCCTTTCAACTAATGCCGGGCGTACAAATGGGTGCTGAAAACACCAACGGTTTGTTTGTGCGCGGCGGCTCGGCAGATCAAAATTTGTTTTTACTTGATGATGTGCCGCTGTACAATGTCAATCATTTGGGCGGTTTTTTTTCGGTATTCGACCCTTCTATGCTCAAAAGCGTGGACTTGTACAAAGGAGGATTCCCGGCGCGTTATGGCGGGCGCATTTCGTCGGTAATGGACATTCGCACCAAAGATGGCAATTTGTATAACCACAAAGGTGAATTTTCGTTGGGCATACTTTCCAGCAAACTTTTTCTCGAAGGTCCTGTCAAAAGCGGAAAATCTTCATATGCGCTTTCAGTTCGGTATTGCAATTTCGGTATTTATACATGGTTGTTTAGTAAATTGCAAAACGATGCAGGCACATCGGGTTATGATTTTTATGATATCAATCTTAAAACCAATTTTATTTTGTCTCCACATAACCGTTTGTTCCTGAATTTCTATTCGGGCGATGACGATATCTCTTACAAAGAAACAAATGTAAAAGTTACAAACACGAATTATACATATTCTGATAAAAGCGATATAAAATGGGGCAATACCAGCGGTAGTGTGCGCTGGATGCATACCGCCGACAACGGCATTTTCAACAATACTACACTTTCGGTTAGCGGTTATCGGTTTTTCAACGCCATAAAAAGCAGCACAAAAGATACAGATACCAACGAAAAAACGAGCGATTCGTTTCAAACACGTTCGGCAATCAATGATTTAACGTTGAAAAATGATGCCGAAATTTCGCTTAACGAACATACTTTTCGTTTTGGATTATCTGCAGTAAATCACTTCTTTACGCCAGGGACGGAAAAACAATCACATTCGGGGTCAGATTTGGACAGTACGATTAACACTCCTGCAAGAAACATTTATGCGTTCGACTTTAGCGGTTACGCCGAATGGGAATATACGTTTTTTAAAAAAATGTCTGCAAATGCCGGTTTCCGAACTGGTTTGTATGCAGCCACCGGTAAAACCTATCCCGTTTTTGAGCCGAGAATTGTGCTCAATTATTTGTTTTTGCCCTCGTTTTCGGTCAAAACATCTTATACCAAAATGCACCAAAATATGCATTTGCTTACCAATTCGGATGGAGGATTGCCTACCGACATTTGGGTGACTTCCACCAACGTCATAAAACCAGAAAGTGCCGACCAATTCTCATTTGGATTTGCACACACCACCAAAACCAATTACGAATTGAGCATTGAGCTTTATTCAAAAAAAATGATAAATTTAATTGACTATAAAGAAGGAATCTTGGTTTATGACGGTCATCAAGGTTGGGAAAATAAAATTGAAACCGATGGCATAGGCAATGTAGAGGGATTAGAATTTATGCTTCAAAAGAAAAGCGGTAATTTGACGGGCTGGGTGGCTTACACTTTGTCATCGAACAAACGCAAATTTGAACATATAAACAATGGTAAAGAATTTCCATACATTTACGACCAAACACACAATTTTTCGTTTACCGGCAATTATAAAATTTCAAAAAAACTTACTTTTTCCGCTGTTTGGATCTACCATTCGGGCAATCATATTACGCTACCTTCGGCAAAATATCAAATTGCAAACTACGATTATAAGGGCAATTTATCTTATTCTGAAGTAGAAATTTATTCCCAAAAAAACGGCTATCGCCTACCCGATTATCATCGTTTGGACATAGGATTAAACCATAGCAAACAATTAAAAAAAGGGATAAGAAACTGGTCTGTAAATATCTATAATGTATATAATCGGCAGAATGCGTATTATGTATTTTACAAAAAAAACGAAAATGGGGATTTAAAACTTTATCAACGAAGTTTTTTTCCAATATTACTGAACGTTGCTTATTCTTATAAATGGTAAGAAGAATTATTAGATTGGAAAAAGGAGTGCTGAATAATAACTAAAAAAAAGACTTCCATTTTGTGGAAGTCCTTTTTTTTAGTTTAAAAACATTTCGACGAACTGATTTTTAGCAATTGATTGAGCTCTGTAAGAAGCGGCGAACTTAAGAATGTTCTTTAATGTGTCGTCAGAAGGTTGCATTTCACATGTATTGAACGACAATTGTTTTTGAGCTTTTAAATCAGTTTTGTTTAACGGAGTAGTCATTTTTTGCATAGGCACTTTTTAGTTTTGTTCTGATATGAATAAAACGAAAGTGTTGTCAAAAAATTATATTTCTATTAAAATATTTATTTAATTTCTAAATATACATCATTTTCGGCTGCAATCCGTCGCATATTGAGCAGCGCATAACGCATACGACCGAGCGCTGTGTTTATACTTACATCTGTTTTATCAGCAATTTCTTTGAAACTTAAATCCTCAAAGAAACGCATACGAACCACCGATTGCTGCGATTCCGGCAAATAATCAATTAAACGAACCACATCGTTTAATACCTGTTCGTTCGAAAGGGTATCTTCAAAACTCTTTTCGGACAACTTTGCATTGTTTACAATATCATAATCCACACTATCAGACGAAAATGTATTCTCGTTCTTTTCGCGTCGGAAATAATCAATGATCAGATTATGAGCAATACGATTCACCCAGCCAAGAAATCTTCCTGACTCAACATAACGACCTTGTTGTATTGTGGCAATGGCTTTAATAAATGTATCCTGAAATATATCTTCGGTGAGTTCCTTATTGCGTACAATCATAAAAATGTATGAATACACTTTTGATTTATAACGCATTAATAAAATTTCGAATGCCGCATTATTGCCTTTCTCATACAACTTTACCAATTCATCATCGGTACAGTGACTTAAATTTTTCATTACTACTAAATTTTGGGATTTCAGTGTAATAATGTGGCAATAGGCATTAAAATTTTTTAGGGGTTTATAATGTTTAGATTGCAAATATAATGATAGAAATTAAATAAACAAACATAAACATAAATAAATCTGCATTTTTTTAACATTACAGGATCACTAAAGTTGAAATCTATTGAATTTTCATTACTTTATCAAAACAAATTCAACTTAAACTTCACCCTATTCGACCCAGAGAACCAAACCTTTAAGATATTCACCTTCGGGGTGATAAATATTAATCGGGTGATCGGCAGGCTGCGAGAGTTGGTGCAGAATTCGAACGTTTCGCTTACTTTCGGCCGCTGCACTAAAAACTGCAAGTCTGAACTGTTCTTTTGTAACTACCTGAGAACATGAAAATGTAAAAAGAATTCCACCGGGTTTAATTTGTTCAAAAGCTTTGGCATTCAGCCTCTTGTATCCCTTAAGCGCATTACGCAATGCTTCGCGATGCTTGGCAAAAGCCGGAGGATCAAGAATTATCAGGTCATACTTTTGTACATTGGCATTCATGTATTTGAAAGCATCTTCGGCAAAGGATTGATGACGTGAATCGTTGGGAAAATTGAGTTGCACGTTTTTATCGGTCAAATCAATGGCTTTTGCAGAGCTATCAACAGAATGTACAAGTTTTGCTCCGCCACGCAACGCATAAACCGAAAAACCTCCGGTATAACAAAACATATTTAACACCGACCTTCCATATGAATATCGTTCGAGCAAAGATCTGTTTTCGCGCTGATCGACAAAGAAACCGGTTTTTTGTCCCTTAATCCAATCAACACTAAATTTCAAACCATTTTCAATAGCAGTAATTTCATCCGATGGTTTACCTATAAGATAACCATCTTCCGGCGAAATGGGAGCTTTGAAGGGCAATGTGGCTTCCGATTTATAATATACATTTTTCACCTCATGAACCCTGGCAACAATGGCATCCGCCAGCACCTGCCGGATCAAATGCATCCCTACAGAATGAGCCTGCATTACGGCTGTATCATCGTAAACATCAACTATTAATCCCGGCAGAGAATCGCCTTCACCATGAATTAACCTGTAAGTGTTGTTGTTCTTATTGACAAGTCCAAATGTTTTGCGTATCTGATAAGCGCTTTCCATTTTTTCGGCAAAGAAAAGTTCATCAATATTCTCATTGACAAATGAAATAACACGAACAGCAATACTGCCAATCTGAAAATGACCTGTTGCCAGAAAATTGCGGTTACAATCAACAACTTCAACAAGTTCTCCTTCGGTAGGATTGCCTATCATTTGCTGTATAGCTCCGGAGAACACCCACGGGTGAAAACGCTGTAAACTCTCTTCTTTTTTTGGCTTCAGTATTATTGTTTTCATTCGGTACTTCAAATTGGGGGTTTTAATAGTTTAAAAAGGAAAGAGCTGTTTTTATACGGCTTCCAAAGCATTGATTAAATCATTGTCGGCAGTACTATTGTTAACTTCAGCAATTAATAAACTTAACTGTTTTTTTGTCAGTTTTTTTTCTTTCATCAACTGCAAATAAATTAACAAACTTGCCCATGCATCGGTAGCAGCATACCGTTGCTGTTGCTCAGTAAGTTCATGCATTTCCCAGTTAGTAAGTCGTTGATTTTTAGATATTTTACGATCGAATATTATTGCAAATATCTTTTGTAATCCAAGTTCCAATATACCGTAACTATTAATAATTGATTGAATATCAATAAAGTTTTTAGGGGTAAAGGGAGATAATCTGTTTAACCCTGAAAAATCGTCACGCAGAGATAATCCGATTTTTCTTACCTTCTCACTGGATAAGAATTCAGCAAGTTCTTTTGGAAAACCAATAAAATTAAGTCTGAACAGATAACAATGATCCAACGTTGAAATCTGTACCAATGAAACTTTATGCTGTGTACCCCGCGAAAACGAAGGTTTAGTTTCAGTATCAATTCCAACTACAGAATTAGTATAAAGATCATTAATGGCAGCTATTACCTGAGATTTTTCATCGATCAGTGTAATTTTTCCATCAAAGACCACTACGGGCATTGTATTAACCTCTTCTTTTGTAATTTTTGGTTTAAACATAATTTGAATTACTCATAATGATAA
>CAYNHC010000114.1:0-10701 GCA_964396705.1 uncultured Paludibacter sp. | reverse complement strand
ATGCCATGGAAAATAATAGGGTAGAACAATGCTTTAAATAAATTTTTCCACATATCACCGTTCTGATGAAATCGTGCCAACGAAAGATAATAGCCCATTAAGACACCAAAGAAACCATGTCCGGGTATAGTTAAAATTGCCCTCATTGCTGCAACATTCATTCCACCCGACATTACATACATTACATTTTCGATTAATGCAAAACCTAATGAAACAAAAACGGCATAAACTATTCCGTCATAATGTTGGTCAAAATCTTTGCTTTTCCAAACTATCAGATACAATGGAATAAATTTTGAAAATTCTTCGGGAATTGCGGCAGAGAAAAGTGCATCGAAAAATTCATTTCCGAGCGGAAAATTGAAAAAATATTTGAAATGGGCTATCGGAATATTTAATGCTAAAGTCAGAATTACAGCGAAAAAACCCCCGATAAGACATTTGAATAATATTTTAAATGGTTCTTTATGAGTATCGTTACGATATATTAAATACAAAAAGATTACAACCGGAGTTATTGCTGCTACTAATAAGTTCATCTGAAATTTTTGGAAAGTTGATTTTAGCTTTTCCAAAGTTCCTAATTTTGGAAAAGCTAATTGTTTGCATTTATTGGTGTTCCATTCTCAAAAGATCATTCACGGTTTTTACGGGATTGAAAGTTTCAATCGGAACTTCAACGAAAACTGTGTTCCAATCGCTCATTGCTCCATTCCATAATCCGGGCAATTCTAATGCTTTAAGTTCTTTTCCATTCTTAGATTTAATTGAAATGAAACCTGTGTTTTTGTCAACATATTTCAATAAATCAAACTTAACTCCCTTATAATTTTTTACGGCACAAACCAAATCAACAGGGTTAAAATGCGATGCCTGCATCATTTTTGCTTTTTCAATCGGATTGTTGAGATCAATTTGAGAACTTTCGAGAATTTGGGGTGAAACAGTGCCATCCTGATTAACGGTTAAGAAAGGTCCACCTCCCGGTTCACCTGTGTTTTTTACCATTCCGCAAACCCGAATAGGTCTGTTTAATTTCTGAATTAAATAGGTACGCAATTTATCTCCGGTTATTTTTTCAGTTGTGAAATTATTCAATTTCTTTTCGCAAAACTCGGAAATTTCGTTAAGCTTTTCTTCGGTAATTTCGTTGCTTTCAAGTAAATTTAAATATTCGAAGCATTTGGTTTGAAGTTGAATTAACAAACCGGCAATAACTTTTTTATAAATTATAGTCGGATTTTTTAGGGAATCGGGAACAACATTGTCAATATTCTTAATGAAAATAACATCGGCATCGAGATCGTTCAGATTCTCAATCAAAGCACCATGTCCACCGGGACGAAAAACCAAATAGCCATTTTCACGGAAAGGATTATTCTCTGCATTGGCAGCAATAGTATCAGTTGATGGCTTTTGTTCCGAGAAACTGACAGAATAGTTCACGCCAAATTCTTTTTGGTACAGAGCAATTGTTTCATTCAGTTTCTTTTCAAATAATTCTCTATGTTCTTTTGATACTGTGAAATGGATTTTTACCTGATTCAAAGCACTTGAAGCATACATCGCACCTTCAGCCAAATGTTCTTCGAGTGGAGTCCGTTTTCCGTTGGCGTAGGAGTGGAAAAGCAGCAAACCTTTTGGTAGATTACCATAATTCAGACCTGTTTTCAACAGAAGATTTTCGATGATAGCTTTGTATTCTCCATCATTAATCAACTCTTGGATACTTTTACCAGCGTTCTTTTTACAGACATAATCAAGAACATTGTAAAACGCAAATTTATTGATTTCTGCAAAAAACTTTTTCTCGGCAGGTTTTGTTGGTATATTAGAGTCGCCATCTAAAAACTCGAAGAGATCTTTGAACATACGGCTTGCAGCACCGGAAGCGGGCACAAATTTCAATACCGTAGCATTTGTTGTAAGATATTTGTCCCATAATTTTAGCAACGAATTGATGTCATCGCTCGTTATTTGCATAATTCCCTTACCCGGTTCAGCAGCTCCTTTGATTTCGAGGTATGGAAAACCTGATTCAAACGATGCCAATTGCTCCTCAATCTGAGTTTGCGATATCCCTTTCTGTTGAAGGATAACATTATCATGTATTTCTAACATATTAATATATTTAAGGGTGAATTACTTTTGGTTTTTTGCAAAGATAAAAGATTTTTTGATAAATTTTTATTCATTAAAAACAAAATATTGATTTTTTATTGTATAACTTTGGAGTTGATAATTCAACCAATAAATGCGTTTATTTCTTAGATTGATTTAAGTCAAAATCTCTACTATTTAATGTCATTTTTTGCACATACCCCGAAGTTCA
Source organism: uncultured Paludibacter sp. (assembly GCA_964396705.1). Taxonomy (GTDB): domain Bacteria; phylum Bacteroidota; class Bacteroidia; order Bacteroidales; family Paludibacteraceae; genus Paludibacter. Next base: position 8,369 of record CAYNHC010000114.1, on the reverse strand, counting down.
AAAATATACTTTTGTATCCATATAAGTATGTCTAATAATTGAATTAAAATGTTTAACTAAATTCTAATCATTCAGAAAAAATGAAAGAAAGAAATCGAAATGGTATTTTTTCAAAGAAAATACTTTTCACACTGTTGACGATGGTATTTTTTGTGGGTTCAATTTTTGCTCAGTCGAAAACTATTACCGGAGTAGTTAAAGATGCTTCAGGCGAAACAATAATTGCAGCCTCGGTTATCGTTAAAGGAACTTCAATTGGTACTGTTACGAATATTGATGGGGAATTCAAACTCGATGTTCCTGCAAATTCCAAAACATTAATAGTATCATATGTTGGTATGGAAACTAAGGAAGTAACTATATCAGGTTCGCAACTTAAAATCACCCTTCAGGAAAATACAAAAGTGCTTGAAGATGTAGTAGTAATTGGTTACGGAACACAACGGAAACGCGACTTGACAGGTTCTGTATCTTCAATTAACGATAAAGCATTGAAAGATATACCTGTATCGAATATTGCTGAAGCACTTACCGGAAAATTAACCGGTGTGCAGGTTACAACCACCGAAGGATCTCCGGATGCCGAAATTAAAATTCGTGTTCGTGGTGGTGGCTCTATTACTCAAGCTAATACACCTCTTTACATTGTCGATGGTTTTGCCAAGGACGATATTAGAGATATTTCTCCTACCGATATTCAAAGCATTGATGTATTGAAAGATGCTTCTTCGACAGCTATTTATGGATCGAGAGGTGCGAATGGAGTAATTTTAGTAACCACAAAATCGGGTCAACAAGGTAAATTGTCGGTTTCATACAATGGTTACATGGGAATGAAAAAAGTTTCCAAAACGCTAAGTGTTCTCACGCCGTTTCAATATGCTCGGAAACAATATGAACGTGCTTCGTGGGGAGGTGCTACGACAATTGTTAGCGAGTACGAAAAGTATTTTGGAAATTACGGCGATATCGATTTGTATAACTATGTAAATGGTACCGACTGGCAAAACGAAACTTTCGGACGTACGGGTATTACTCAAAATCATAGTATTTCTTTAAACGGGGGAACAAAAAAATTAAACTACAATGCGAGTTATTCACATATTTATGACAAAGCAATTATGTATATGTCAGATTATGTGCGTGATAACGTAAGTCTGAAATTAAAATACAACCCTGTTAAATGGTTAAAGTTGGATTTTAACTCGCGATTTGCCAGTACTATAATTAATGGATCGGGGGCAAATGACCAAACCGGCATGGAAAAATCCACCAACGATTCGCGTGTAAAAAGTGCAGTGGTTTATACCCCGATACCTTTGAAAAACCTAACAACACAAGGTGATGATTCTGAAGCAACTTCAAATCTTTACTCTCCATTAAAATCATCTGAAGATAACAATCGTTATCAGAAAAGCCAGGATTTCAGCATTAACGGCGGTATTACTGTGAATTTCACAAAACAACTATCCTTAAATACTACTTTGGGCTATACTACTAATGATAAAAACGATAAAAAGTTTTATGGATTATCGGCCTATTATACACGTGAAGGTGGTGCTAAAAAAAGAAATGATGTTGACATTGCACCATCTACTTTTTTAACTAATACAAATAAATCGACCATTCAGAATACGAATGTTATTAATTATAAAAAGGACAATATTATTAAAGGTCATAACCTTAATGTAGTTGTTGGACAAGAAACGCTGATTCGTAAAAACGATAATTTAGTTCGTGATATTGAGCAATTTCCAACTCATTTTATGTCGGATAGTGTCTGGAGTAATTTGGATGCCGGAATTGAAAGATCGGCCATACATTTTTATGCGCCTGATTACAGACTTATATCATTTTTTGGACGTGCCAATTACGATATTTCTGATAAATATCTGCTATCAGTTATTTTAAGAGCTGATGGAAGTTCAAAATTTGCAAGGGGAAATGCATGGGGTTTCTTCCCATCTGTTTCTGCTGGTTGGCGTATTTCCGACGAAAACTTTATGAAAAGTTCGTCAAGTTGGTTGTCAAATTTAAAATTGCGTGCCGGATACGGTCAGGCCGGTAATGATAATATTGATGATGGAGCTTTTTACCGATCGTATAAATCAGCATTATCACCTTATTTAAAGCCCGAGATTTTCCCTTTTATTTATACCACGGGTAGTACTTTAGCAAATCCTGATTTGAAATGGGAAACAACAGTCACTCAAAATGTAGGATTAGATTTTGGATTTTTGAAAAACCGAATAAATGGTTCCGTAGAAATGTATGCGAACAAAACCTTAAATGCGTTGATGTTAGTAAATATTAGTGGTACCGGTTACGAAAGTCAATGGCAAAATGTTGCATCAACTTCCAACAATGGTGTTGAACTTTCACTGAATGCCGAGGTAGTACAAACCAAAGACTTTAATCTGGGCGTTAATTTCAATATAAGCGCTAACCGTAATAAAGTTATTAAAATGTCGGATGCTGCCAATGCAGTATTCAATGAAGCATGGACAAGTTATACCGAGGCTTCAAATAGTTATGTAGTTTCTGTAGGTAATCCTGTAGGCTTAATATATGGTTTTGAAAACGAAGGAATGTATGTGGTGGATGACTTTATGTGGAATGGAAACAAATGGGTTATGAACACAGCTAAATATTCAACTGCTGAGCAGATTGGTACAAATGGTACAACTCCTATTTACAGGTATTTGGATACCGAAGGAAATGTATTTGCAGATAATAGTGCAATTAATGGTTTAAGCAATGGCCCCGGAGGTATGAAACTAAAAGATCAGAATGGCGATGGAGTTATTGATTTAAAGGATAAAGTGTTGATTGGTAATGCAAATCCAAAACATTATGGTGCTTTTGGAGTAACGTCGAATTACAAAGGTTTTGACGTAGCATTGAATTTTAACTGGGTTTATGGCAATGATATTTATAATGCCAATAAAATTGAGATGAATGCTCAGTTTTACAAATACCGTAATATGCTTAGTTCATCGCTCAATTCGTTCACACAAATTGATTGGGAAACAGGTGCACGCATTACCGATGCAAGTACATTAACTACGATGAATTCAACTGCAACTATGTGGGCAGCACCTACCGGTCGGTATGCAACTACTTCATGGGCAATAGAAGATGGATCGTTTTTACGCTTAAATAATATTACTTTAGGCTATACAATTCCTGCAAAAACGACCAAAAAATTCCATGTTCAAAAGTTACGTGTTTATGCCTCAGGATACAATCTTTGGTTGTTAACCAATTATTCAGGCTATGACCCAGAAGTAGATTCACGCCGTAAAAGCCCTGCAACACCTGGTGTTGATTATTCGGCCTATCCAAAAAGCCGTTCGTATAACATAGGAGTAAACTTAACCTTTTAATAAAGAAAAGCACAATGAAAAAGCAAAATAAAATAATAGTATTGATAGGTATTCTTATCATAGGTTTTATGTCTTCGTGTACCGACTTATTAAAGGTACCAAGCAATTCTCTTTTAAGCGATGATCAGGTTTTTTCGCAACCTGATTCTGCAAATCAATGTATTGCTTCCATTTACGATATTATTGGTCAAAATAATTCATATCGTAATCGTTTGTGGTTACAAATGGGTTTAAATACAGATTTAGAATATCGTTCAGGTTGGTCGAATGGAGCACCTTTGTCAATAACTTCAAAATCGGATGACTTTTTTGCACAATATGTTGCAACGGCTTCAGTAGGTGAAGGATATAACAATGCTGATGCTGCAAACCCATGGAGTCGTATTTATCAGGGTATTGAGCGTGCAAATCTTTCGATTGATGGAATCCGTACTTATGGTAATCCTGCATCAGGAAATGATATGGGACAACTTTTAGGAGAAGCATTGACCATGAGAGCATTTTTTTATTATGACCTGATTAAATGGTGGGGCGATGTTCCGGCACGTTTTGAGCCGGTGAGCGAAAAAACTATTTATGTACCAAAATCAGATAGAGATGTGATTTATAATCAAATAATTACTGATTTGCAGGAAGCAATTACTCTACTTTATGCACCCGATGCAAGTAAATATACTTTAACTACTAAACGTGTTTCGAAAGATGCAGCCCGTGGTTTATTGGCTCGTATATGTCTTTCGGCCGCCGGATATTCCATGCGTCCTGTAGCTGGTTCATCCGATTCTGAAATTAAAATTACGGTTACTGAGGAACGTCAGAAGGAATTGTATGGCATTGCCCGTCAGGCTTGTAAAGATATAATTACTGATGCACATTACAGTTTAGACCCAAGCTTTAAGAATATTTTCTACAAACAATGTCAGGATATAGATACACATGGTGGAGAAACAATTTGGCAGTTGCCTTATTTCTTAGGTGTTCGTGGTCGTATGTTGTATAATTTAGGTTTGCCGCGCGTAGCCGATGGTGTTCATAACAAGGTAGATGTGGGTGGACAATTTAAAATCATTCCGAGTTTCTTTTATGATTATAATCCAAGTGATACCCGACGTGATGTTACCGTTGTACCTTATAAAGTTGCAAAAAGTACTGTTGATAATAAAATGGAACAATCATTATCTTCGGGTGTTACCGGATTTAATATTGGTAAGTGGCGGGCAGAATGGATAAAAACTCCCGTTTCGGGAACCGATGATGGTGTTTCGCCAATATTATTGCGTTATGCCGATGTGTTGTTAATGTATGCTGAAGCCGATTTATTTTTGAATGGATCAGATGGCGCTGAATACTTTAATCAAGTGCGTCGAAGAGCATTCAATCAACCAATAAATGCTGCATCGCCTTACGATTTACCATTAACATTGGATAATATTAAAAAAGAAAGAGCTTTTGAGTTTTGTGGTGAAAATATTCGTAAATATGATTTAGAGCGTTGGGGTCAGTTGAAAGCCGGAATTGATAAAGCCAAAGTTAATTTAACTGCTTTACGCGATGCCACAGGTGAATATTCCGATGTGCCAAGTACTATTTTTTATAAATATGTTGTAGATGATAATATTACTGCAGGTGAACGCGTGTTAGTTGTTTACGGATTGAATCGCGGTGAAACCGAGATTAAAACAGAAGTTGAACCTTCTGCCGGATGGGTGAAAAAAGTTTGGACAAATGCTACTACAACTTATACTGTCACAGAAGGTAAAAATCCTGATGGAACACCCAAAGTTGTTACATATACTGAACCATATTTAAGTGATGGATTCATAAATAATTTGTATCGTGGTGATCCGGATAAACGCCAACTTTTACCGATCATGAATCAGATAATAACTACCAGCAATGGTGTATTGAAAAATGATTATGGTTATTAATAAGTTAAAAATCAAAACGATAAAATTTATTTAAAACTATTCAAAGAATTGTTGAATTAATTAATCATCAGAAAAAATGAAAAAAATAAAATATATATCCAAGTTGGCAATCATAGCAGCTACATGTTTTGTAGGATTGTTTTCCTCCTGTAAGGATAATGAAGCCGATTTAATATTGCCGCGCTTGTTTCGTCCGGTAAATTTTAATGTAGAATTAAATAAAACTGAAGCTACATTTTCGTGGGCAGTAGTTGACAGTGCAGTTTCTTATACACTTCAGGTAAGTACCGATAGTATTGAATTTACGAATCCGATAATTGACACTACGATAACTGAAAAAACATTTGTTTACGAGTTTGCAGGTAAAACACAATTTTTTGCTAGATTAAGAGCAAATGCAGCTACTGAAACAAAGAATTCTAAGTTCAACGTGTTACCATTTAAAACTCCTGCCGAAAACCTTTTCGAAGGGTATGTTTCGGCTATGTCTGGTTGGCAAGCTATGTTCGTAAAATGGAGACCTGGAGCAAATGTTACCGATTTGGTTCTTAAAGACGCAAATGGAAATACGCAAACGATTAATATTCAATCAGCTAATATTGCTACTGGTGAAGTTGAAGTTACTTCCATTCCTAGTTCAACTTATAAGGTAGAAATATATAATGGATCAATTTTGAGAGGATCAGTTAATGTAATTGTAGAAGGTGATGTATATGTAGAGTCAGGACAAGATTTGCCAACTGCCATAAATAATGCAACTGATGGTCAGGTTATTGTACTTGCACCCGGAATTACTTTCCCAATGGGTGGTGGAACTTACAGATTTACTAAAAACGTTAAGGTGCGTGGAGCGAACCCGGGAAATTTACCGGTTTTATGTATGACAGCCGGTTCACCAACTACTACAAGCAGTATGTTCGGTTTTGCCGATGCATCGATAATTGGTTCTGTAAAATTCGAAAATGTTGATTTTACCGGTTATTGTGATAATAATAGCGCAAGTACTAAAATTGGGTATTTGTTTAATAATAACTTATTAACCACAGTGGGTTCATTACAATTTAATAATTGTAAGTTACATAATTTCGGTAATACACCAATGCGTGTACAAGCTGCCAAAAATCAGGTTATTGATACATTGGTATTTAATAAATGTACCATTTATGACATTGGTTTCTCAAGTACTTATGCAATTGTTAATAGCAATTCTGCCGATTTCATTAACAATATTACTTTTAAAAATTGTACAGTATATAATTTCAAAGGCTCTTTAGTACTCCGCCAGAATCAGTCATTTAGTTCTATAAATATTTCTAATTGTACAATAAATCAGGGAATGCAGGATGGTGCTTCAACCCGCTTCCTTATCGATGCAAATAACGCAACTGTTTCAGGGTCTGGTATTACAATAAGTAATTGTGTTTTTGGTAAAACTTCATCCACAGCTGAAAAGGGTGCCGCAGGAATAAGGACAACTGGAAATTTATCAATTACAGGATCGTATTATACTTCTGATTTTGTTGATGAAACAATGGTAGGAGCAGTTTCATATTCACAAAAAGGTAAAATGACGGCTTATTCGGGTGCATCTACAGATCTTTGGACTGATCCTGTGAACGGCAATTTTACTCTTAAAGCAACAAACTTCGCAGGTAAAGGTCTTGCCGGCGATTTGAGATGGTACTAGTTTTTTGTTGACAGTTAACAGTTGATACAAACAGAAAGAGATTTTTACTGTTAAAATGTAAAAATCTCTTTTTCCCTTTTTGTTAGAAATAATTTAATAATCAATTTTATTATTCTCTTTATATTTCGTTTAAAATGATTTTTATGATTAAAAATATTGCAGCATTTTTTTTACTGTTCTTTATTGGTCATGTATATTCACAACTACCTGCATTCCCGGGTGCCGAAGGCGGTGGCGCTTTTACAACCGGAGGTCGTGGTGGTAAAGTTTTGTATGTTACTTCTCTCGAAGATGATGTGAATTTAAAAGGTACATTGCGATGGGCGATAAATCAGAAAGGTCCGCGCTATATTTTATTTCAGGTGGCCGGTATAATTGACCTGAAATCAGATCTGAGAATAAACAAAGGCGATGTAACAATTGCGGGTCAGTCTGCACCGGGTGACGGAATTTGTATTAAAGGATATCCGTTTGTTATCAGTGCAGATAATGTTATTGTTCGATTTCTTAAATTCAGAATGGGTGACGAAAATGCTGTTCAAGATGATGCTTTGAAAGGTAATAAAACGAAAAATGTAATTATAGATCATTGCTCAATGAGTTGGAGTACTGACGAATGTGCTTCATTTTACGATAACGAAAATTTTACTTTACAGTGGTGTGTAATTTCAGAAAGTTTACGCAGTTCTGTTCATAAAAAAGGAAATCATGGTTTTGGTGGTATTTGGGGAGGTAAAAATGCAACTTTTCATCACAATCTGATAGCACATCACGATAGTCGTAACCCACGTTTCAATGGATTGAGGCGTGCCGGATTGAAATATAAAAGTGAGGTGGACGAGGAAAGAGTAGATTTCAGAAATAATGTAATTTATAATTGGGGTTCTAATAGTTCATATGGTGGCGAAAGTGGTACTTATAATATTGTTTCCAATTATTTCAAATCGGGACCTGCTACCAAAAAGACAATAAGAAAACGTATCACAAGTATCGATATGGATGAGAATCCGACTATTTGTCCACCAGGACATGGTAAATATTTTATTAAGGGTAATTATGTGTTTGGATTCAAAGATGTTACAAAAGATAACTGGAAGGGAGTAGATTTACCCGATAGTGTTTCCATGGAAAGTTGTAAAGTCAATAAACCATACACGTTTGGAAAAATTAAAACGCAATCTGCTATTGCTGCCTACAATAAAGTCCTTGCATTTGCCGGAGCATCATTAAACCGCGATACCATTGATAAAAGAATTACTAACGAAGTAAAATCAGGGACATTCACTTTTACAGGTTCAAATGGCAGTATAAATGGAATAATCGATTCGCAAAAGGATGTTGGAGGATGGCCGGTTTATGGTTTTGTGC
>CAYNHC010000113.1:0-10794 GCA_964396705.1 uncultured Paludibacter sp. | reverse complement strand
TTGCAAACTCTGTTAACGGTATTATAATAAGTTTTGCAAGTAATGTCAGTAGTGTTATTTCACCTCAAATTACAAAAAGTTATGCAACAAATGATATTCAGAGAACTGAGAATTTAGTAATTGCAACATCAAAATTTAATTTTTTATTATTATTGGTGCCTGCATTACCCTTTTTAATTCAAACGGAATATTTGTTGAAAATATGGTTAAATGATTTTCCCGAACATACTTCTAACTTTATAAGATTGATAATTGTTGATTCTTTAATTGTAGGTTTAAATGCAGGTGTAATTAATGCTGTTAACGCTTCAGGAAAAATTAAATGGTATCAGATTATTGTAAATACAATATCATTATTTTCAATACCACTTGCGTATTTACTTTTAAAATACGGATTGTCACCTGAATCAATATTTTATGGATTCATTTTTATTTCAATAATTGTATTAATTGCTAGACAAATTGTTTTATTCTATTTAATTAAGTTTAATACAAAAAGACTTTTAATTAAATCATATTTACCATCTTTACTTGTGGTACTTTTAATTATACCATTATTTTTTTTTCAAAGAACAGGTTTACATCCAACTTTATTAATTGCTATTTCTTTATTATATTTGTTGTTTTGCATATATTTTATTGGCCTCGAAAAAAAAGAGAGACAAATAATATTTAAACTATTGATGACGTTTAAAAAAAATAAATTTTAATGTTGAAAATTGCAATAGTTATAATTGCTTATAATAGAGTAGATTCACTAAGAAATTTATTGAATTCAATTAATAATGCATTTTATTTGGAAGTACAAGTTCCATTAATTATCAGCATTGATAAAAGTGATAAAAGTGAAGTTGAGGATTTTGCGGACGATTTTGTATGGAAAAATGGAGAAAAAAGAGTTATTAAACATAAAGTCAATTTGGGATTAAGAAAACATGTACTTGAGTGTGGAAATTTACTTGAAGAGTTTGATGCATTAATTGTTCTTGAAGATGATTTAATTGTAGCGCCTAATTTTTATTTTTATTCTGTTGCTTCAATCGAACAATATTTTAATAATCCTGAAATAGCCGGTATAAGTCTTTATAATTTTCAAATAAATTATCTTACAATAACACCATTTTATCCGATTAAAAATGAATTTGATGCATATTTTATAAATTGTGCTCAATCGTGGGGACAAATATGGATGAAAAACCAATGGAATGATTTTATATCTTGGTATAATGTAAACAATGATGAATTTGTTGAATTAAATCACCTACCTAAGAGCTTAAGTAGTTGGCCGCCAAGTTCATGGTTGAAATATCATACCCGATATTGTATTGAGAGGAACAAATACTTTGTATATCCTTACACATCATTGACAACAAACAATGGTGAAGAAGGGACACATAATGCTCAATTATCTTCATTGTTTCAGGTTCGACTTCAAAAAGGAAGAAAACAAATATATAAATTACCTGATTTAGATAATAATGCGATATATTATGATGGGTTTTTCGAAAATAAGGGTATAGCACAATTCATATCGAATTGTTTCAATATATCGAAAAATGAAATTTGTGTAGATTTAAACGGAGAGAAGAGAAATAGAGAAAACAAACGTTACTGGTTGACTACTCAAGCGGCAAGATTTAAAATATTAAAGCAATTTGGTTTAAGATATAAACCTGTTGAAGAAAATATCTATAATATCACTACAGGTAATGAGATTTTTTTGTATGATTGTTCTGTAAAGCATAAAAAACCCAAGAGTAAAACCCCAAGTGTTATAAATTATCAATTCGATATTGATGATATGAATTTTTTTATTAGAAAATATGGATTGTTAAATTTGCTAGCAACCTTTATTACTAAACTTAAACAAAGGATATCGAGATGATTAAAAAATTAATTAAATATATCTATAATAAGTACTTGCATCATAAGAATGTTGATTTTTTTTTCGATGTTAACATTGGTGTTGGTTCAAAATTTGAAGGTGCAAATAAGATTTGGTACGAATCAGAATTTGTTGGAAACATGGGTTATGGCTCTTATATAGGGTGTAATTCCAAAATTCATGCTTCAATTGGTCGGTTTACATCTATTGCTTCGGGATGTAAAACTGTTTCAGGTATTCATCCTACAACCTTTCCTTATGTTTCTACAAGTCCAATGTTTTTTTCGCTATTAAATCAAACAGGCAAAACATTTGCCAATAATCAAACATTTGTAGAAGAAAAATTTGCAAATGAAGAAAATAAAATTCCTGTGATAATTGGAAGTGATTGCTGGATTTGCGAGAATGTAACGATTATAGCAGGTGTAACTATTGGAGATGGAGCAGTAGTATTGACAAATGCTGTAGTAACTAAAAATATACCACCTTATGCAATTGTAAGTGGAGTTCCGGCAAAAACAATGAAATACAGATATGATGATGAAACAATAAAATTTTTACTTGATACTCAATGGTGGAAAAAAGATGTAGAATGGTTGAAAAATCATGTTGAATTCTTCAATGATATAAAATCTTTTAAAAAATTATTCAATTCAAAGTGATCATTGTATTAATATTGATTAGTAAGTATAAGATTAATATGGTACAAAGCATGATATTATAAAACAATATGGAAGAAAAGAACAATAAAAATTCATTATTCAAATTAATAAAAAAGGAATGGCTTTTATTGTTATTTTTATTTTTATTATTATCGGGGGTTCGTCAGGTGTTTGGATTGATTTTAATAATAATACTATTAATCAAAACAAGATTCAACTTTACAACTGACCGAAGTTTTTATTTGTTAGTTTTTTTCTCTTTTTTATATGCTGTAATTACTACAGTTCATGGATTGAACGAAAATCCGGCAATTCAATTGATTATGTATTCGTTATATCCTCCTTTCTTCTATATTTTAGGTCGATATTTGATGGACAAGTGGCAAACGCATAGTTATTTTCTTATAATTTTTGTAGTAGTTTCGTTAGCGTTACCGGGTATTATTGAAGTTTTTCAGGATATAATTAGTAATGGATTTATTAGTGTTACAAGAAATATCGAACTTGATGAAGAAAAAGATTATGCATCAACACTAAGAGGAGCTAAAGTTTCATTGGGAGTAGCATCGTTTGCATTGATTCTTTCGCCTGTTGTAAATTTAAAAGAAAAAATTTACAAATTACTTCTCTCGATAATTGGAATAATAAGTGTAATGACAGTAATGCATCAATTAAGCCGAACAGGTATTGTGATTACATTGGTTACTTTATTAAGTGTAGCATTATTCAATTTTCATTATTATAGTAAAAAGAAAATAATAATTGTACTCTTGTTACTTCTAAGTGCGGGTTATGTTTTATCTCCGGTATTTAAAGAATTTAAAGCAGTTGAAGCGTATTTGGATAGAGAAGACCAACATGAAGGATTTGAAGCCAAAACTGCAGGTGGCAGATTTGAAAGATGGACTGATGGTCTAAATGCATTGTTTACAAAACCTTTTGGAGGTGGAGTTTTTAGGGATGGCGAAAGATTTTATGCTCATAATACATGGTTGGATGTAGCCGAAATGGGTGGTATTTTACCTTTTTTAGCTCTAATGGTTCTGACGGTTATTAATTTAAAAAAGAGTTATGCTATAATAAGGTATTCTGCTTATTTACCGAGGTTTTTAGTTAATTTAATTTTGGTAATAAATATTGGCTTCTTTTTAACATGTTTTGTCGAACCAATGTTCGAAGGTAACTTTATATATGTCAGTCTGTATTTTTGCTTTTGGGGTATGATTAGTGTTTTATATAGAGATGATAAACAATATACTCAATCTCTACCAAACAATATATAATATTAATCATTCATTTTTATTTAAAAATGATTTTCGTAAAAAAGAACTTTATATAATTGAAGATAGATTGAATAATAATATAATATTAAATATTAAAAAGTTATCGGTTCAAATTAAAACCGGTGCCTGGATAGGTGGAAATGTAACTATTCTGAAAGGTGTAGTGGTAGGTGAAAATTCGGTAATTGGTTCAGGTTCGATAGTTACCCGTAATGTGTCACCAAACCAGATATGGGCAGGAAATCCGGCAAAATTTATCCGGACTATAAATTAATTTTATAAAATAATGTTAAGCATAATAACGCCTGTATTAAATGGTGAAAAATACATTGAGTTGAATATTGAAGCGATTTCAAAACTTTCAATTCCTTATGAGCATATAATTGTTGACGGTGGGTCAATAGATTCAACAATTAAAATTATTGAAAAATATACGGGGATTACTTTAATTAATCAAAAAGAGAAAAATGGAATGTATGGTGCTATTAATCAGGGAATACTAGCATCAAAAGGAAATTATTTAGCTTATGTTAACTGTGATGATATTATTTATCCTGAAAACTATGCAAAGCTTTACAGGCGAATTGAAAATTCTGAATACGAAATGATATATTCAGATGGTGTTTTCAAGTATTCGAATAACACAAAAAAAGAATACTTTAAATCACCCAAATTTATGTTTAAATATTTCATGATTAATGGTATAATGCCATTTATTCAACCCAGTTCAATTTTTACTCGTGAAGTGTATGATAAATTAAATGGATTTGATGACCTAAATTTTAAATGGAATGGCGATTATGATTTTTTTCGTAGATTGTTACAGCAAAACAATGCAATTTGTTATTTAAACATCCCAACCGTAGAGTTTTTAAAACATGAGAATTCACTAACTTCGATGTACTATACAAAGTTAGATGAAGAAAAAATTGCTAATGAAATACCTGTTTCCACTTTATTTACAAGAATAATTTATTTTATTGTCAGAAAATTAAAATTATAAGTTGAAATGTTATTAATTGATGCATTATATATAAATAATAGTGGTGGTCTTGAATTGTTGAAATATTTAATAGAAAATATTGAATTAAAAAGAATACCTGTTTTCTATTTATTGGATAATAGATGTTCAAAAGAATTTGACTATATTGATGAGGGAAAAAAAATAGTAACTAAACCGTCAATTTATAATAGAATAAAAGTATATAAATCAATTAATTATAAATTTGAGAAAGTATTGTGCTTTGGTAACGTCCCGCCGCCTGTAAAGATGAATGCCACTGTTTATACTTATTTTCATAATATTTTTTTAATGTTGATACCGGATGATTATACATTAAAACATAAATTTTCGAATTATATAAAACGGTTTTATATTCATTCAAAATCGAGCAACACCGATTATTGGATAGTGCAAACTTCGAATACAAGAAATGCATTATTAAAGAAACTAAAATTAAAAAACGAAAATGTTTTAATCATCCCTTTTTATCAAATAGAAAGAAATATATATGAGACTAATACAGAGAGAGATGGCTATATATATGTATCGAACTATTTTAAACAAAAGAATCACGAAAATTTAATTAAAGCCTGGAAAATACTATATGATAAGGGTTATTTTTTAACTTTGCACTTAACGTTAGAAAATACGCAGTTGCCGAAAGAATTGGATACTTTGATTCGCGAATCACAAAAGTATGGAGTTAAAATTATTAATCATGGGAAGATTTCTAAAAATGAAGTATTTAATTTATATAGGAAATGTAAAGTGTCAATATATCCTTCGGTAAACGAAAGTTTGGGATTAGGAATTGTAGAATCTATTGAATTTGGCTGTGACCTTATTGCTCCAAATCTGCCATATATACATTCAATTTGTAAGCCCTCAAATCTATTTGATCCTTTTAGTGTAGATTCAATTGTTAGTGCAGTTGAAAATTATGAGTTGAATCGGAGCAATGAAACAGAATTGATCATTAAAAATGAAATTGAAAAACTAATTAAAATATTAAATTAAAAGATTTTTAAATTAGATTATTGCTGAAAAAGAAAGATATTGAAAAATTAAATTTAAAATAAAAAATAAGCTGAAATAGATTCTAAGGTTCTTATTTAAGGAACTTGCTTACGGGATAGAGTTTTAAAAAAATATAAAAAATAGTTATGTTCAATAATAAAATATTACTTATAACTGGTGGTACAGGATCTTTTGGAAATGCTGTACTAAATCGATTTCTAAATTCAAATGTGAAGGAAATAAGAATTTTCAGCAGAGATGAAAAGAAACAAGACGATATGCGTCATGCGCTACAAAACCCTAAAGTGAAATTTTATATTGGAGATGTACGCGATAAACGTAGTGTTGATGGTGCAATGACTGGTGTTGATTATATTTTTCATGCTGCAGCATTAAAACAAGTGCCTTCTTGTGAGTTTTTCCCCATTCAGGCTGTTCGTACAAATGTATTTGGTACCGAAAATGTGTTAGACTCAGCCATTCAACACGGTGTGAAAAATGTAGTAGTGCTTTCAACTGATAAGGCTGCATATCCGATAAATGCTATGGGTATAAGCAAAGCCATGATGGAAAAAGTAGCCATTGCCAAGGCTCGTTCGTTGGGCAAGGATGCTGCAACTACAATATGTTTGACCCGTTACGGCAATGTAATGGCAAGTCGTGGCTCTGTAATTCCACTGTGGATTGACCAGATGAAAGCTGGAAAGGATATCACTATTACCGACCCAAATATGACCCGCTTTATGATGACCCTTGATGATGCGGTTGATTTGGTGCTGTATGCTTTTGAACATGGCGTAAATGGGGACTTATTTGTTCAAAAAGCTCCTGCTGCTACCTTGGATGTGCTTGCGAAAGCTTTAACGCAATTATTTAATACACCTGCCGAAATTAAATCTATAGGTACACGTCATGGCGAGAAACTGTACGAAACATTAGTAACACGCGAAGAAATGGCAAAATCGGAGAATATGGATAATTATTTCCGAATTCCTGCCGATAACCGCGATTTGAATTACGATAAATATTTTGTTGAAGGAGAAGAGGAAATTGCAACCTTTGACGATTATCATTCACACAATACTACCCGATTGGATGTGGAAGGGATGAAAGAATTGTTGCTCAAATTAGATATTATTCAAGAAGATTTAAGTAGATGAAAATATTAATTACGGGAGCAAATGGTTTTATTGGGCGGAATCTTATTGCAGAATTACGTAATCAAGGATTTGATGATTTATTGGAGTTTGACGTGAATACCGATACCGCACTTCTCGAAAATTATACTCGAGAATGTGAATTTATTTTTCATTTGGCAGGCGTAAATCGTCCTGAAAATCAAGCAGATTTTATGAAAGGCAACTTTGATTTCACATCTGTACTGCTTGAGAATTTAAAAAAGAATGGTAATAAAGCGCCATTACTTATTTCATCATCTACTCAAGCTGCTCTCGATAATGCTTACGGACAAAGTAAAAAAGCAGGGGAGGATTTAATACGGAATTATGGCAAGGATAATGGTGTGAAAACCTTTATTTATCGGTTGCCCAATGTATTTGGTAAATGGTGCCGCCCCAACTACAACAGTGTTGTGGCTACTTTTTGTAATAATATTGCCAATGATTTACCTATTCAGATAAATGATCCAAATGTGATGATGAATCTGGTATATATAGATGATGTAGTTGAATCATTTATTGATAAATTAAAGAATGGAACATTTAACTATCAGGGTTTTGAATCGATTACCCCAATTCATGAGATTAAACTTGGTGAAATAGTAAACTTACTGAATTCATTTAAAGAAAGTCGTGTTGATTTACTTTTACCAGATTTGGGTAATAGTTTTACTAAAAAATTATATTCAACATATTTAAGTTATTTACCAACGGACAAATTCAGTTATTTACTCAAAATGAATGTGGATAACCGTGGATCATTCACGGAGTTTATAAAATCAGTTGATAGAGGTCAGGTGTCAGTTAATATATCTAAACCTGGAATTACGAAAGGAAATCATTGGCATCATACTAAAAATGAAAAATTCCTCGTGGTAAACGGTACTGGAGTTATTCGTTTCCGAAAAATTAATAGTACAGAAATAATAGAGTATTTTGTTTCAGGTGAAAAACTTGAAGTAGTTGATATTCCTGTTGGTTATACTCATAATATTGAAAATATTGGTAATAATGATATGGTAACAATAATGTGGTGTAATGAATTATATGATAAAGTTAAACCTGATACATATTTTTTAGAAATTTAAAATATAGATTTGATGTTTTATTCAAATTAAAAGTAATGAGTGAAATGAAAAAATTAAAAGTGTTAACTGTAGTAGGTACACGTCCTGAAATAATTCGTTTGTCGTGTGTTTTGCAGAAATTAGATACAAGTGAAGCCATCGAACATATATTGGTTCATACCGGTCAAAATTACGATCACGAACTAAACGAAGTATTCTTTGAAGATTTGGGCTTACGTAAACCCGATTATTTTTTGAATGCAGCCGGAAAAAATGCAACTGAAACAGCAGGATTGATTTTGATAAATATTGATCCGGTATTAGAAGAAGTTCAACCCGATGCATTTCTGGTATTGGGCGATACTAATTCGTGTTTATGTGCTATTGCTGCAAAAAAACGTCATATTCCTATCTTTCATATGGAGGCTGGAAATCGTTGTTTCGACCAACGTGTACCCGAAGAGAGTAATCGAAAAATTGTGGATCATATTTCGGATATTAATATGACTTACAGTGATATTGCGCGTGAATATCTTTTATCGGAAGGATTGCGCCCCGACCGTGTTATTAAAACCGGTAGTCCGATGTACGAAGTATTGATGAATTATTTGCCAAAAGTAAGAAAATCCGAAATTATTAAAAATCTAAAATTAAGAAATCAGGAGTATTTTGTAGTGTCGGCACATCGAGAAGAAAACATAGCTTCGGAACGAAATTTCTTTCATTTGGTCGAAATATTAAATCTTGTTGCCGAAAAATATAATTTTCCGGTCATTGTTTCTACTCATCCCCGCACGCGAAAAATGATTGAGAAGCATAATATACAGTTTCACGACAATGTAAAACTTATGAAACCAATGGGATTGAGCGATTATATTTCGTTGCAAATGAATGCCAAAGCAGTGTTGTCTGATAGTGGAACCATAAGCGAAGAATCATCCATTCTCAATTTTAGGGCATTGAATATACGTGAAGCACATGAGCGTCCTGAAGCCATGGAAGAAGCATCGGTAATGATGGTAGGGCTGTACCCTGAACGTGTTATGCAGGGTTTACTCCAATTGGAACAGCAAAAAATTGGTGACGAACGTAATTTCCGACCTGTAGCCGATTATAGTATGCCAAATGTGAGCGATAAAGTTGTGAGAATTATTATTTCATATACCGATTATATTAAACGAGTTGTTTGGAGTGAGTAAAATACTGATACATAGCATTGCATTTAGCCCTGATGGTGTTTCGACAGCATATCTATATAATGATATTGCATTGAAGTTTAAGGAAAGTGGATTTGAGGTTGTTGTTCTAACAACCACACCTCATTATAATGTGGTTCCTGAAGAAATTGCAAAACAACCTTTAAAAAGAAAATTCTTTGGACTATTTTCGGAGAGTAATTACAATGGAATTAGAGTTATTCATATTCCTCAAAAAAAATTTAAAAATTCATTACTAAGAATTTTGGGTTTTGTTTATTGGCATATTATTTCTATTATTATGGGTTTGTTTCAAAAAAATATTGATTTAATACTCTCGCCATCGCCGCCATTAACTATAGGCTTAATAAATATTATATTAGGAAAATTTAAAAATTCGAAGGTAATTTATAATGTACAGGAAATATATCCCGATTTATTGATACAGGAAGATAATCTTAAATCGCGTAAAATTATTGAAATTTTAAAATTTATCGAAAGGTTTGTATATAATCATTCCGATCAGGTTACGACGATTGATGAAGTTTTTTATCAAACAATTATTGGTCGTTTTAAAGATAAATCAAAATTGAAAATTATACCTAATTTTGTGGACAATGAAATATACAAACCAATGATTTTAAAACAAAAACTCATTGATGAATCATATTTCCCCGAAAACGATAATTTGAAATTAATGTATGCAGGAAATATAGGTCATGCACAAGATTGGAAAACCCTATTGAAAGTCGCTAATTTATTAAGAGATGATAATATTGATTTTTTTATTATTGGAGAAGGGGTAATGAAAGAACAACTTAAAAACGAAGTGGAAAAAAATAACTTACGTCATGTACATATTATTCCTTATCAACATAGAGAATTGATGCCTGCAATTATTGCTTATTCTGATATTCATTTTATTTTCATGACACCTGAAACAGAAGGTCAGGGTTTCCCTTCAAAGGTTTATTCTATTATGGCTTGTGCAAAGCCTATGTTAGTTTGTTCGGGTGTTAATACTCCAATTGTTAATTTCTTAAGGGATAAAAATTGTGCATATATTAACAATGAAAAGGAGTTCGATATAAAGACAGATAGAATTGCAAACTTACTTAAATCACTTGATAGGAGTGAACTAAAAATAAAGGGTGAAAGTGGATTTAATGAAATCCAAAATAATTTTTCGAAGGAGCATATAACAAATTTATATTTGGAACTTGTGAATTCATTGTTAAAGTGATTATTTATAATTTTTCAAATTGGTTTAAGGAATTATTGTTCAATCAATACTAAATTATACTTCTTGTATTACAGCTCTTATGAAAAATATTTCTAGTTTGATTGTTTTCTGTGTCTAAGTTCTTAAAAATATTGTTTTTATAACTATGTTCGCGAACATAGCTCAAAATTTCAATTGGTTTTTATAACTATGTTCGAGGTAAAGTTCAAAAAACCAACTGGTATTTATACCACAGCCGCGAACATAGTTGCGAATTCGTT
>CAYNHC010000112.1:0-10986 GCA_964396705.1 uncultured Paludibacter sp. | reverse complement strand
GCTTTGTAGTTATTGAAAAACTGAGTAGAAAAATCTACCGAACCTGAATAAAACCAGTTACCACCGGCTTTTATACCTAGTTTACTATACACCTTAAATATATCATCATTTGTATTTAGTAACCTCACAGTATCGCCCTCTACAGTATTAAATCCGGCTCTCCATTCAGCATTATTATCCCATTGAATATTCTTTTTATTGTCGTAATTCAATTGACCGGTTAAAATACCCAAAATGGCAATATTGCTGCTTCCCCCCTGATACCAATTGTCCGAAACATAGTTTTCAGAAAACTGTATCATTGTATTTGCCTTTGTGGTCCACGGACCAAGTTGTTTCTTTTGAACCATTAACTTACGTCGCGTGTAGTCGATGTTATCATTATTGGTAAATTGCACTTTTGTGAGTGGTTTTGCATCAATAATATGACTTTGAAGCACACGCGAATCAGGTAATTTATCGAATCGACACACAAACAATTCAGGTGCTGTGAGTGTAATTTTTCTCCTGATTTCAGCTCTTAATTCCGAAATAACCTGGTGAGGATCTAATGTTTTAAAAGGCTCATAATACTGAGAGATTAACGAGCTTTGACTGTTTCCAGTTATCAGTTTTTGTAATTCAGCCTGTGCATCCCATTTTAGTTTCAGAGGCTTATCAAAATACACCAAATCATATAAAAACGGATTACTCTGAAGTGTAAGACTATCGAGTTCAACAGGAACGAAAGAGTTTAATTTTTCCCAGAAGTGGGGATTATAAACGGTATCGTTGCTTATTGTGTCCTGTCCAAAACTATAAAAATCCTTATTTAAACCCTGCGAATCAGGATTTAAATCTTCCAAAATATTGTCAAATAAATTGTGTTCAACAGCAACTATGGTGTCAATAAAGTTGATTTTCGAATAACCAACCCCCAAATTGTTAGCGTACAATCCGGAAATACCTGAAGTCAATATAATTAAAAAAGCTTTTCTTAATCTCATTTTTACTCATTTAAAAATAAACAAAAGTCAACCTGCATTACTCTTCAAACGCAGCGGGTAACGATTTGTTGTTTCCTGTTTTGGCTCCTAATTCCTTAATTTTCTCGGCAGTGCGTATAATATTCCCGGAGCCATCTTTCATTTTCTTTATTGCATCGTCGTAAGCGCCGGATGTTCTGTCAATATTTAATTTTATTTTTACCATATCTTCGGTAAATCCAATAAATTTATCGTAAAGCGATCCACTCAAACGCGCAATTTCCTGTGCGTTTTTCGTTTGGTTTTCCTGTTTCCAAATCGAAGAAATGGTTCGTAAAGTTGCCAACAATGTAGTTGGACTTACAATCACAATTTTACGTTCCCAGGCATACGAAAATAGTTCTCCATCGCCCTGAACTGCCACCGAAAACGATGCTTCAACAGGCACAAACATCAATACAAAATCAGGCGTATTAATATTAAATGCGTTTTGATAATTTTTTTCGCTCAAAAATTTCACGTGATTTCGAAGCGAAGCAATATGTTCTTTTAAATTTCTGAGTTGCATATCATCATTCTCGGCCGACACAAAGCGCTCGTAAGCAACTAATGAAACTTTTGAGTCAATGATAATATGTTTATTATCGGGCAAATGAATAATAACATCCGGTCTTTGCACATTTGCATCAGCTCCTGCCACCACTTCTTCCCGTTCATATTCCTGTCCCTTAGTCAATCCCGAACGTTCAAGTACACGTTCTAAAATAATTTCACCCCAGTTTCCCTGTTTTTTTACATCTCCTTTAAGCGCCTTTGTCAAATTGTTAGCATCCTCACTTACACGTACATTTAATTTGATAAGTTCACGGACTTCTTCGCGCAAACTCATTTTGTCGCGCAATTCTTTGTCATACGTTTCTTCTACTTTTTTCTCGAAAAGATGTATTTTTTCTTTCAGAGGATTAAGAATATCCGAAATATTTTTTTGATTTGTCAACGAAAATTCGTCCGATCTTAACTTAAGAATCTTATTGGCAATATTTTCAAACTCTACCGTCAATCGTTTTTGTAATTCTTCAATTTCACCCTTTTGATTTTCAAGTTTCTCAAGTAAACTTACATTCGTAGCTCTCAATGTGCCTATTTCATGTATTTGAGTATTTGCAACCACCAAATTCTGTGCCATTTCAAGTTGCTTTTTCTCTAATTCTTCCGATTTTAAACGCAAAGTTTCTGATAAAACAGCGTTTTGTTTTTCAGATTCGGAAAGCAAATCAGTCAGTGACTTTGCCGTTTTGCTGTGATTTTCAGCATCTTTTGCATACTTTCTGGAAACAATTATCCAAGCCGATAAAAAACCGAGAACTAAACTTAATGCAATTAGAATGTATTCCATAATTTTTAGAATTTTTACAAAAAAACCCCATTTGTTAGGTGGGGTTAAGTGTTTTATTAGTCGAATAATGTTGGATGATCCTGTTCAAACTTTTTTATTACGGCAATCATCAATGTTTCCCTTATGAATTTCGATTTATTACTTACTTTATATTTTGTAAGAAATCTGTTCAGGGCTTTATTTTCTTCATCGTTGAGTGTAAATAAATGTCGGTGTGTGCGCAATGAATTTCGGTTCGCTACTTTCAGAGGAGTTTTTTTTGCCATAATTTCTGAATTTTCAGTGCAAAAGTAATATAATCATTTCATATTTAACTAATTTCGAACTAAAATAAATAGCTTTTTCAATTAGAAAGTATTGGCAGACTACAAGGACATTAAGTAACTCAAAATTTAAAATTACAATTTTACAATACTTTTTTGTATTTTTAGTTTAGTAAATATAATTTCTTTCTAACGTCTTTATTTAGAACGCCATGAGAGCAAATATGCATGTTTTAGAAAAGTTTATATTTATTCCATCATTGTCATGTAATATAAATTTGTATTTTTGTTTGAAATTTTAACTTTAAAAATTTATTAATCTTATGAGTCAAAAATCTTTTGCAACTACATTTATCTGTTTATTTCTAACACTTTTTGTTGCTGGTCAGAATAACGATACGATACCATGGAACGGCGAACAACTGAACAAACACGGTATTACACTTTTCGACAATGGCAAGTACACCGATGCCCTCAAATACTTTAACCAGGTTAGTAAATGTGACCCTGAATATGCAACTGCCTGCTACGAGGCTGCATTAACCTACGAAAACTTGGGCGATTACGAACTTGGATTGATTAAAGTGAACGAGGCTGATTCAATTGAACCGGATAAAGTTAGCACAATTACTCTCAAAGGTAGCTTACTTGATGACCTGAATCGCCAGGCTGAATCTATAGCAGTTTTGGAAGCAGCCCGTAAGAAATGGCCATACAACCATAACCTGCTATATAATTTGGCAATTGTTTATGTAAATGTTGCGAATTATCAAAAAGCAGAGCCTATTCTTGCCGAATGCGTAAGGTTATCACCCTACCATTCGGGTACGCATATTTTGTTGGGACGAATAAACTACATTATGGGACGTATGGGCGAATCGGTTCTTGCTTACAATATGGGCTTGATTATGACTCCTTCGAGCACAAATGTAAGTAAATTTGAAAAGGTGATAACCGGCGAAGCCGATCCAAAACCACAGGCTTATCGCTTCGCTTATCCCGAAGGATACAATGCTGATCATTGGATAGAACTTACTCGCTTATGCAATAGCGGTATAGCTTTCCTCAAAGATTTTCCTTACGATGCTAAACCAAACTACCTGCTCAACCGCCAGTCATTATTGGTTTTCCGGAAAATGGAATTTAAAACTGAAGACACGACCATTTACAACCAGTTTTATGTCCGTTATTTCAAAGAGGTACTTAATCGGAACGAAACGGACCTCCTTTTTGGGTTTCAATTGCAAAATATAAACGATGCTGCAGTAAACAGTTTGAACAACGCCAACAAGCAAAAAACAAAAAAGTTTGTGGAATATACGCAGCAGATTATTAATAAATGGCGCGAATACGGCTTTTCATCCACCAATGAAAGTAATAAGGTAAAAACACGTTTATTCAACGACAATGGAAAAACAAGTATGATAGGTACTCAGTTTGTTGCAAAAGAACCAACCAATGAGGGCGAATTCATACGCATTAGCACAGAAGGGGCTATTGAAGAAAAAGGAACTTTCAAAAACAATCTGCAGGAAGGTTTGTGCACAATTCTCCTACCCGATGGTACTATAAGTCAGGAACTACATTTTACTTCCGGCGAGTTAGATAGCATAAATAAAACTTATTATAAAAATGGAAGTTTATCGGGTATATATCCGCGCGACAAAGGAAAAGTAACCGGCACCGAAATAATTTATTCAAAAAGCGGACGTGTAACCCGAAAACAATCGTTTGCCGACGACAAAGCCGAAGGCTTGCATTACCAGCAGTATTTATCTTCAGCTTGGTCGGTGGAACAAAACTATACCAACGGGAAATTGAATGGAACAATGACAAAAAAATGGTCGAATGGTAATTTGATGGAACAAGGAAATTACACCGATAGCCTACTCAATGGTTCTTACAAAAAATGGTATAGCAACGGAAAAACTGAATCGGTGTTTTCATTCAAGAATGACTCTCTTTCGGGACCCTATACGCTTTTTCACACCAACGGTTTAAGAAAAGAAGAAGGAACATATAATGACTCTGCTCAACTGCATGGATTTGTAACCGAATATGATAGGACAGGAGTTAAAGTAAATAGCAAAACCCACTATCAAAATGGCAAATTAAATGGCTTAATGACAGAATTCTATGCAAACGGGATTATAAAAGCTGAGCTTTTACATACAAACGACCGCCTTGAAAAACTTACATGCTACAACCCGAGTGGAGATGCTATTTATCAGGCGGAAGCTCAAAATGGGGTTTTGCCATTCAAAAGTTTTTATGATGATGGCATGTTGAAACGTGAAGGTATTTTACGCGATGGAAAACGTGATGGTGAATGGCGCGACTATTCAGGGGGTGGAATCCTGATTTCGTCAGAAAACTGGAAAGATGGAATGGAATCGGGAGTTCAAAAGACTTTTTATCCATCGGGTATTCTGAAAACAGAATATAGCTGTGATAGCAATAATATTGAAGGTACATACCACAACTATTTCCCCAATGGAATCCTCAAATCCACAGCATATTACAAAAAAGGATTGGCTTCGGGCGAATATAAAGTTTATCACAGCAACGGCACATTACAAGGACACTATTATCTTAACGAAAATGATTTAGCGGGGCGCAGTTTCGAATATTGTGCGGAGGGTAAACTTTCAACAATCATTGAATATGATGAAAATAGCGATATTAAAAATGCCGCATTGTTTTCAAACGGGAAATTAGAAAAATACATTCCTTACGATAAGGATTCTTCACTTGTACAGTTTTTCTATCCCAACGGTAAACTGAAACTCAGGTTCAAACTTGTTGATGGACTGAAAGAAGGTGATTCGGAAACGTATTATCCAAATGGAAAAATTCAGAGCAAATATACTTACTTACACGGAAAAATTAACGGGACTTCCAAATATTGGGATATCGATGGAAATATAGAAAGCGTTTTTAACTATAATCTTGATAAATTGGATGGTCATACATATTTCTACGAAAAAGGTAAAATTATCAGCGAAGATTATTACGAAGAAGGCAAAAATCAAAATGCTTATAGAGAATTATATTCCAATGGAAAAACATACCGCCTCATTCGGAACATTGATGATACAAGAGAGGGCGAATATGAATTATTCTCTCCCGATAGTGTTTTGTTATTTAGTATGAACTATCAGGATGAATTGATTTGCTCTGTAAAATTACGTAACAAACAAGGAAAGTTAGAGAAAATAGCTGCTAATGAAGCAAAGTCTGGTACATTAACAAGTTACTATCCCAATGGAGCCGTTGCAGCTTCAATACCATTAATCAATGGTTATTTCAACGGTGCATTGGTTTTATATCAGGCAAACGGGAACAAAATAGTTGAAAAAAATTACGTGAATGACTATCTCGAAGGTCCATGCAACGAATATCATTTGAATGGCAAGTTGAAAGAATCTTCCAACTACCGCAACAATGATTTGGATGGGAAATGGGTGAAATATAACGAAACTGGCGTTAAAGTGGAAGAAGGGAATTATTCTGCCGACAATAAGATTGGAGTCTGGATATATTATGATGCCGCAGGAAAAGAAAAATATAAAGTCTTATACGAAAACAACTTAATATATGATTTTCTGTAACAGACGGTTTCTTTTTTCGGTATCGATTACCTTATTTTGCTGTTATTGTTTCCCGATAGCCGATATTGTGGCGCAAACTCCTGCCGATTTTCAACATTTTCATGAGCGTTATCCCACAAATCCGTTCATACATCTGCAAAACAATGCTGCAGTTGATATCGCAATGGACAAACATGGCAAGCCTGTGTTCACAATAATGGAGTCAGATGTAAAAATGGTGCTCACTGATAATTTCCCCGAACTCTCGGAAATGAGAAATTATTATAACGCGAAACATGTAGTGAAATATATTGATGCTTACAGTTTAGTTCCTGAGGATGGAAAATTTAAGAAAATAAAAATCCCTGAAATAAAGAAAATGACGGAGACCGACAACACTTACTATTATGATGATTCGTATTGTATGGTCGGACATTTTCCATCAATTAAAAAAGGTAGTATTTTACACAATCATCAAAAATATATATCGCCAAATTTTGACCTCGGCTTTCGTTTCTTTTTTGGAAATTTAGTACCTGTTGAAAGCGCTAACCTGACACTAACTTTTCCCGACAACATAAAAATAGTTTGGCGTTATGCAGGTAACGACACTTCATTGATTAAACATAATGTTACCCAAAAAGGGAATTTAATTACTTATAGTTGGAGTTGCGAACAATTGAAAGCCTACCCTGATGAAAACCTTTCTACGGCGTCTCGTTATTATGTGCCACATGTAATAATTAGTGTGGCTGAATACAATTTTAAAGGTACAACTTCGAGGGTTATGGGCACAATAGATGACCTCCATAGATGGGAATACAACAAGTTAAAAAACATAAACACGACAATACAACCTACAATTCAACATTTAGCTGATTCGATTACTTTCGGGATTAATACTCCCCGTGAAAAAGTAAAGGCAATTTATCAGTGGGTTCAAAACAAAATTAAATACATCGCCATTGAAGATGGTGATAATGGTTTTATTCCACAACAGGCAGAAACGGTTTTAGCCCGAAAATATGGCGATTGCAAAGATAAATCGAGTTTGTTAACGGCATTAATCAGGGCAGTGGGCGAGGAATCTTCTTTTGCATGTGTAGGTACCCGAAGGTTGCCCTATAGTTTTTCAAAATATCCTGTTGTAAGCACTGCCAATCACCTGATCGCCATTTGGTGGGACGAAAACAAAAAGCCCGTTATTCTCGATGGCACCTCGCAGTATTTAGGCATCGACGAAATACCTTCCTTTATTCAAGGTAAGGAATGTTTGATAGTGAAAGATAGCTCCACTTTTATCGTTTACAAAATTCCTATTGATGCTCCTGCCAAAAATCAAACGATAGATACCTTGAGATTGCAAATACAGGGAACAAATCTTTATGGCAGCGGTGTTTTGATGGCTAAAGGCGATGAACGGGTTGAGCTTATGTATGAGCTCGAAGGAAAAGATATCAAACAGAAAACAGAATTGGTGAGTAGTGTATTGGGTTTTGCAGGAAATAAAATGGAAATCAGTGATTGTACGTGGTTTTCTAACGGCAATAACCCAATTATAGCACGTTATAAGATCGCACTTCCGGATTATTGTGTGGCTTCGGGCAAACTGATTTATGTAAACCTGAACCTGCATCAACATTTGAGCACACTCGATGTGAAAAGTGACCGAACTATTCCAGTTGAATCCGAGAACACCTATCAAAATCAAACAACTACAACTTTAACTGTTCCCGAAGGTTATTCTGTTGTTCAATTGCCCGAGAAAAGCTCTTATTCACATCCAAAGTTTGGTTTTTCACTCACTTACCGGATCGAAAAAAATACCATCGTGAGAAACACCAGTTTAAGTGTTGGATTTCTTTTACTTGAGGGGGAGGAAATGTCCGCTTTTCGCGAGATGATTCAATTGCTTAAGCAGGCTTACCGTAAAACGATAATATTAGAGAGAACAAGTCCTTAATTGAGTGTACCCGTCAGACCGCTATTTGCGGTCTGACGGATTATAACATAAGTTATTTACTATTGAATATAAGAAAGATCATCAACGAATTAAACGAATATTTCGCACCTCCTGTCAGACAGTTTAAGAATAGTACGCGGATTTACGCTGATATAGCGGATTGAAAACGGATTTTTTTCCGATAAATCGGAATGATTTAAAACTACGAATTTTTAACATATTAAAACCTATCATTATGCAACTGTTACACGAAGAAATTACACAGAAGATTATCAAATCATTTTTTAAAGTTTACAATACACTTGGTTATGGTTTTTTAGAGAAAGTTTTTGAAAATGCAATGGCAATAGAACTTCGAAAAAATGGACTTGAAGTGAAATGTCAACATCCGATTACTGTATTATATGAGGGTGAAATAGTTGGAGATTATTTTGCAGATATTATTGTAAATGGTATTGTTGTAATTGAATTAAAAGCAGTAAAAGAAATTTCAGAAGAACACGAATGCCAGTTGATTAATTACTTGAAAGCAACTAATATTGAGCTTGGATTATTGCTGAATTTTGGAAAGGAAGCAGAATATAAACGAAAAGTATTTATGAATATTTACAAACGATGAATGTAGCCAAAATCAATTTACGTAGTAAATTTCTTATCCGCTTTTTTATCCGCTAAATCAGCGTAAATCAGCGTTCTATTCTTTAATAGTGAATCATTAAGAATTTTTTATTGATTTCACAAACTGTTAATTACTAAACAATTATAAACTTTTAATACAAAATCAACCTTATGAAATTCAACATAAAACAACAAAACATGAAAAACTTAATCATTTTTTTACTTCTATTATTTCCAATTTTTCTTTGTGCTCAAAGCAAATATTCAGAATACAATTGGAATACATTGCCTGTTACCAACAATGCCGACACTATTAAAGCAGTAGATGGCGCAGCAATACTTCTCGAACGAAGAATAACCGAAGTTTACGTCAATAAACAACAGAGTTTCGAAGAAAACTTTGTTTATCATAAAAAAATCAGGGTCGAAACGCATCAAGCCATCGACCAGTTCAACAAAATTTATATTCCCCTCAATAATGTTATAGATATTATAGATGTAGCTGCAAGGTTTATTTCACCGGATGGAAAAGAAACCATTATTTCTAAAAACAATATTAAGCAAATTGAGAATCTCGAAAACCAAGGCAATTTTAAGTCTTTTGTAATAGAAGGTGCCGAAACCGGAGGTCAAATTGAGTATTATTATATTCTCAGAAAAAATTTCAATCCTTACGGAGGATACTATGTTCAGGACGAAACGCCCCGCGCTAATGTAGATTTTATTTTTTCGTATCCAAAAAAACTCACTTATCTGTTTCGCCTCAACAATGGATTTCCCAATTTTACAGCCGATGAATCGAGTGAGGATATTTTGGTACAACGCGCCACAATAAATTATGTGCCAGGCATTACGGAAGAAAAATATGCTTATTATAAACCAAATATGATGAGTTTTGATTTTACTTTAGCCTACAATCGTTATCAATCATCGTTAAGAGTTTATTCGTGGGCTAAAGCATGTAGCAATATTTACAACAACTCGTACATTTTCACAAAGAAAGAAATATCGGCCACACAAGCTTTGCTCAAGCAAATAAATACAACGGCACAAAACGAAACTCAAAAAATCAGAGATATTGAAAATTGGGTAAAGAAGAATTTTAAAGTGGATAAAGATATTGAGAAACAACCCGGTTTGGTAAACAATATCAAACTAAAACAATGTAACTTTCTTGATGTAACAAGACTATACGTAGCACTTTTTCAGGCTGCCGGAATTCCATTTGAACTGGTTAAAACAGGCGATAAATCAGTACAGCCTTTTCAGCCTGATTTTGATGCTTTCAACTACATGGATTACACTTTGTTTTACTTTCCAAATGCGAATAAATTCCTTACGCCCGAAGACAATACGTACCGGTTGGGTATTTTAGCTCCTGAATTTCAAGGTGGTTACGGCATTTTTATGAAACCACTCGTTTATAATGAATCATTAAAAACGCTGGGATACGAAATTCGTCAGATTCCTTACGAAAAATATACAGAAAATGGAGATTCGCTGGATATAACAGTAACTATTGAACCGGAAAACAATCTTCTGAAAACAAAAATCCGACGCGTTATGTTTGGTGATTTTGGGCGTTCTTTTCAATCGTTTTTTCATTTATTGGATGAAAAGAAAAAGCAGGAACTTGTTGAAACGCTCTTTTCATTCGGAAAAGATCATACCGATGTTCTTTCGATGAAGTATCAAAACACTACACCCGAAAATATCGGAATCAATCCTTTGGTGTGGGATGTAGAATTGCAATCGAAATCGCTGATAGAAGTGGCAGGAAATGACTTACTCATCAAAATTGGAGAAACTATAGGTCAACAATCGGAACTTTACCAGAAAAACCAACGCGTTTTACCCATTACAGTCAGTCTTTTACACGATTATTACAGAAAAATACAGTTTGTCATTCCCGAAGGTTATAAAGTTGGAAATCTGAACGATTTAAACATGCATGTCGAAATGAAGAACGATGGAAAAACAAGTTGTATTTTCACATCCGAAGTATCGCTCCATGAAAATATTCTAACCATCATTTCAAAAGAATATTATATTGAACCAGACTACCCTGCATCGAGTTACGAAGAGTTCCGGAATGTGATTAATGCTGCGGCTGACTTCAACAAGAAAACATTGCTATTGCAAAAAATATAAACCGGGAAAAGCTGGGCATTTGGTAGTCTTTAGCGATAAT
>CAYNHC010000111.1:0-11004 GCA_964396705.1 uncultured Paludibacter sp. | reverse complement strand
ACTACATCTGCTGTACTTTTACTAGTATTTTTAACCTCAAATTTCCATTTTACAGGTTCGAGAATCTGCGAAAAGGCCACAACAGAAATCAATGTTGCAGTAAGTAGAATGATTATTTTTCTTATCATAATTTGATTTTTTGTCAAAATTATAACATTATATGAATATATGAAACATTGTTCATTTATTATTTAATATATTTAACACCTTTTTAAAGCATTAAATATATTTAAGTACAAGCAATAAATTAGTTTATATTATTTAGAGACTGCCGAAAAACTCCGGCGGAGTTTTCTGTGCATAACCCCCAAATTTATTTGGGGGTAAAGTGAAACAAGGGAATGAAAAACTCTGTAAGAGTTTCCTCATCAA
The DNA here is from genome assembly GCA_964396705.1 of uncultured Paludibacter sp. Lineage (GTDB taxonomy): Bacteria > Bacteroidota > Bacteroidia > Bacteroidales > Paludibacteraceae > Paludibacter. The sequence continues at coordinate 10,632 of CAYNHC010000111.1, read as the reverse complement.
TAAATCTGCTCTTTGGGGCAACCTCGATGAGGTTATATTACTCTTTTCATTCTCATCCCCCCCAAATAAATTTGGGGGTTATGCACAGACAATCCCGATGGAATTAGAAGTCAAATAATGGGTGACTATAATATAAACTAATTTCGCTCATGCACTTATCAATTTATCTTGTAAGCATAAACTTAAAGCTTACACCAAAATTAGTTGAAGAAACAGGAAAAGTGGATGAAATTAATGGTGTACTCATTTGTCTGTCGTAAAACAACTGAATATTAACCTTCGAGCTGAATACATAATCGGCAATAATTTTCAATGTAAAGAGTTTATTACCGCTCGAAGCCTGTGTAAGATTTTGATCAATCTTTCGTAATAAGGTTTTAATATCCTTATACGATAAATCGGCACTCAGTTTCAGGTCGTTCTTAATTCTGGATTGTTCATCTGATTTCAATTTAAGAATCACATCAAAATCCTTTACTAAATATCCCATACCCACCACAAACTCATCTGTTGAAGCATCGATAAGTTGCGTACTTGCAAGATTTAACGCAAGATTACGTTGTTTGCGATACTCAAGTTTGGCAGTCATGCTGTTTTTCATTGCTGCATTAATTCCGATTAACGGACTAAACTGCTCAGTAAGCGATACACTTGAAATTTCATAAGGTGAAGAAGGAATTGGATTCTTTGTTTGATTATCGCGAACGTACCCTAATGAATTATCGTCATCCATTGCCACCCAGGTTGAATATGATGTATAAGAACCTATACTATAACGACATGTGTAGGCATGAGTCAGACTTATTGATCTGAAATTATTCTTCACCCATGGAATACGTGAAAGTCCATCGTAACTTATTCTCCAGTTTGGCAATACACTCAGCAACGAAAGGAAAGGATTTGTATCGATCTTATTGACATCCTTTCCACTATATGCTGCTAAAAAAGCAGGAATTAGAACATCTGAAGAGTTTTGGTTAAACGCACCTAAATTCGAATTATATTTTCCTTTAACACCTCCTGGTTCTGAAAAGAAACCTGTAGTTGGATAATCTGTCCCGTTATATTTTGCATTCAATCTATTGGCAATAATATCTCTGTTTTTAAGGAAATTGTCGAATACTTCGGAATAATAATTATCATTCGCACCTTTTGTGGATTTGAAAGCTGTAGCAATAGCCACCTGAGTGATATTATAACTTCCATTGAATGTCTGCGGCATACCATCAAACATGTATTGAACAGTTGTATTGGAAGCCATATATCTTTTACCGTTCAAATCAACCTTTAATCCCGGAATTGGTTCGAGCGAGGCTTTAATATCCAAATCGGAAGTAAAGGCTGTAGAAGCCGGATTAATAATTGAATCGTTCATAAAAAGCCATTTATTTTCAATTGCATTTTCAATTGTGCGATCGTCGTGAAAACCAAAAGTATATGCAAGTCCGGGAGCGTACATACCATCTGAAGTCTTTTGCTGTCCTAACAATCCGGCTTCGGGATAAAAACCGGGTAAAACCATACTATTCGATTCGCGATAGGTTACTGATACTCTACGGGTCATCATAGCCATACGACTGACAAAATCGATGATATCACGTCCAATCGATAAATCTTTAGGATCGAGCGTGGCAATGGAAATATTCACACTATCAGCATTGAATTTGGAAGTAAACACTATGGTTGATGGATCAATTGATTTATACGATAGTTTTACCGGTTTACCCGATTTATCTGTTACAACCAAATTTATTTTTTCACTACCAAGTTTATGATTCAATGTATCGGTCAAATTTTTTGTTAATTTGATGGATTGTTTAAATACTTTGGGTTTGAATACTTGTTGATTCTGCGTTTGAGCACTGTATTTTCGGTTTACTTCTTTAAGATATTTAGACTTATTATACAAAGTTTCGAAATTCAGATTAGCATCAGCCTGCCATGCACCCATACTTGTAGCCACATTACCGATATTAGCTGCACCTTCAATGGTAGCTGTTCTGTTCCAGTTATAAGTTGAATTATAGGATGCATTTGCAGTTACCCAGTCGAATAACGGGATTTTATTAATCGGAACTGTCCACGAAGCGGAGAAAACCTGCTGATATGTATAAGGCGAACCTAATTTACGAATACTTGCCCATACTGTATCACGCCATTGTTCATAATACTCTTTACCTATTTCAGGCGTAATGTAATATTCTTCAATATTGGCATTCATAGCGGTTTGGAAACTGAATCGTAAAGACTTACTTAAATCATATTTTATATCAAACTGCCTGTTCCACATAAAATCTTTGCTATAAGTCAAATCAAGATTCTGTCCTATTGCAGCAGACGTATTATTGAAATCTCTTAATTTTGTTTGAGAGAATTGTCGGTTAAGATCTGTATTAAAACTTAACGACTGAGGCATATAGTTGATATTAAAGTCTTTAATAATTGCAAAAGCAGGTTTACTGAATGCTTTTACTTTTTTGAAAGGCTCCCATGGTTGCGCATTGAACGAGAAATTATAATTCAATGAAGCACGTTCCTGCTTATTCATATTTTTTTGAACTTCAGCACTGTGTTGGTTTGTTTCGTTGTAAGCATAAGTTACCGAAACATTGGCAGGATCGTAAAACTGAGGTTTTTTACTTTTCAAATTTATTCTTGCAGATGAAATATTGAAACTCTTTGACGTTTGAACAGTCTGAGCAATCATATTTAACGAATCGCGTTCAGATTGCAATGTTATATTATCAAGTGCATCAGCCATCAACACATCCTGATCGAGAGGATTATATTTTGGAGTAATAGTTTCATTTGTATAGGAGAAATAGGCAGGTATCTGTATTTTCGCTTTCTCAGGAAGGAAACGACCTAACTCAAGCGAAGTTGAAAAATTCATTTGATACAAATCATCCATTCTACGGTTCATAACATTACTCTCTAAACTTCCATAACCTGAAGTTTCAGCTCTACCCGAGAAATTCACTTTTCCGATATCGGACAATCCCACTGCAAGATTAGCCATTGCAGCCCAACCACCATCTTCATTGAATTCGTTCATACGCAGTTCGTTTACCCAAATTTCACCCGATTTAATATCGTTTGAAGCATTGCGAACCCCAACCATTATATTCTGAACATCCGAAATTGATGGATTTCCGACAACAGTAATCTTATTTAAAGGTTTTTCTTCATCGTAAACAGTATAAGGAAGCAAATTAGATACGTTTGAAGAACTGCCTTTGCTCTTATTTCTTTTCAGTTTTGTATTTGTAAGTGTCTCAAAACTAAAATCGAACATATTTTCGGGATACCAAACAGTTGCCTGATCCTTTTCACTTTCGGAACTATATATTCCATGAGGAGTCAATTTCAACGGTATTTCGTACTCATAGTAGTTGTTGACCATATCGGAACCAATACGAACGAAACAGGTCAAATCGTAATCTTTCAAATTCTGTAAGTCGTCAACCATTTGTTCGGCATGTACAAACATTTGCAAACGCTTGTACTGACGCATATCATAGCTGGTCGATTTATAAACAGCGCGGGCATCAGCAGGAGCCAAATCATTTATCCGCAACACCATAGATTGTTCGTTCTGTTGTAAAAGCTGTGGTTGACCCGGGTCAACTTCACGGGTAATTCCGGGAGGTAAAATGTAATTTACCGGCGTTTTATCAGCATTTTCTTCAATGTTTACTGCCTGCACATCAAGTTTACCAACAGAAACCGGAGTTTTACCTACTGGATATAAATCCTTTGTATATGATCTCCACTCGCCTCTAACTAGATCGAGTGTTGCAAAACGAAGATGAGTTTCTTTCTCGAAATTTGTTAAAAACATACGAATAAAACGTATTGATTTGAAATTTCTGATAGTACCTACGGTTTCATTTGGATCGTATTCGCGAAGAGGTATTTTGAACTGATACCAGGTAACGGGTTCAACATCCCCATTTTCAAGCTTTACATTCGATGTTATTTTGTCAGTAATATAATTTTCGCCTACATTCATTTTATCAGGACGTATCTGAACCTTGTATTGGAAATACTTTTCGTACTCATTCAAAGTATTATCTCCATTAAGGTCTTCAATATCAGGCAATGATGTAGCAGTGGTTGTAAAGCTTTCGGATACATTGGTTGCATCAGGTGAATTGCCTTCAGTTCCATTGTATCTTTTATAACGTGTTAATATATCAGCGTTTTTATCATCATAAATTGTACTTCTGTAAAATTGATAATCGTCGCCGGCCGGATCGTTTAGGGGTGAAAACGGATCGTTCGCCATGCTTTGAAGAGAAGTTGTATTTACATTAGTTTTAAATTGATCGAGATAGTTTTTATAGCTCGGAAATTCCTTTTCTTCTGTTGTTGAAATTCCATTCAATCCAAGGTCCTGAAAAGCACGCGCTCCGGATGTATTGTCGAAAGCTGTAACTGTAGATTGCGATTTCGAAACCCTACCCCAATTTGTAGTAGCAGTTTTTGTTACATCACCATCAATAGGCAATCCATGTTCAAAAGATTTTTTTCCATCTTTCAAAATATCTTCACTTATATCGCCGAGGTTGAAATAAAGTTCACCACCTTTGTCAGTTCCTTGTTTGTTGTAAATAAAAGGATCCATGATCCAAAATTCGATGTATTCAATATTCGATGTTTCAAAATCGGTCACATCCAATTTTCTCATTATCCCACCCCATCTGTCTTCAGGATTTCTTAAACTTCCATCATTGTTTATTCTTTCGGCATCCAAATTATAAGGTCCACGCTCTGTAGGATAGTATGACAAATTCATAATCGTCATACGAGTGGTTAAATTGGATGGCGTTTCACGATTCGGGAAAATTTCAGGAATAAAGACATTACGCGTGTAGTGGTTTGATTGAGATTCAAGGTTATTGCGTAAGTTCACAGGAGTTGCTGCAACATTCTGATTTAACAACGGATCGACATAATACCAGTTTATTAATGCTCTGTTTATTCCATATTCCACATTATCGCTTTTTACGGCTTCTGGGAATTTATTGGGCGTACTTGCCAGATACCAGTTTACCGGATAATGAATATCAATGGTTGTTTTGGTCGATTCAAAATCATCGAGATATGCAAAACCGGTAGCTCCAACCACTTTGTGATGACCGGGGATTAACTGAGCAAACTCTGCATTTAATGAGATTGAAGAAGGTTGAGTAGCATTTACAAACGGTAATTTATCAATCATATTTGTCAACCATTGCGATTCTTTTCTCCATGCGGTATTTAAGCCCCAAATGGTATTGGAAATTGGCTCATTACCTGTATTAACTTTAGTTGTCAATGGCATTTCGGACAAATGCATTACCGTACCACCCAGGGTAAAATCCTTGTTAAACTCATATTCAAGATGTGTACCTACCAACGATTTCCGTTGCATACTGAACATTGATTGATTTTCAAGTTTAACATCAATATTTGTTCCCGATTCGAGTATCGATTGGTTAAGAATGGTAACCGAACCCATTGTATAATCAACAGTATAATCCACATTTTCGACTAAAGTAGCGCCTCCTGCTGTTACTGTTACCGAACCACGCGGAACATTCATCGCATTCAGTCTTATTTCTGAACCACTTGATGCTTTATACTCACCAACAATACGGAATTTATTCTTTTCACTAAACTCCTGAGCAACTATAAGAGTAGAATCGTAAAGCTCGCGGTAAACGTATTTTTTGGCTAAGTCTGAAATATCCTCGGGATGATCCTTATCGTACGCAGGATCTATTTTTTTTGCCAAATAATCGCCAAATGGTTCCAATACCGGAAATATAATTCTACCTGATGACGACATAGCCGTAAAACCTTCGACAAAGTCAAACTTACCATCAGGATTACTGTTATTTTTAGAGTCTAATCTATCGAGATTCATAACCCGTAACAATAATTGATTTTTAATATCCCCTTCAGTAATATATTGCAAATCTGTACCTATCGAATCGTTACCATATACAATATTCAATTCAAAATTTTCGGGTTGAATTTGCATTGCACCCAACGAATAAACATTTTTAAGCATCAAATCCCACAATGCAAGTTGAGGCGAAAGAGCAGTCCCTTTAAGCAGTTTCACTATTAATGCATTTGACGTTTCAACAGCATCATTTGGCGCTTCAACTACATCAGTCGAAAATTCACCCACCTGATATATTTTTCCTCCATAAGAATACTCGAAAGCAACACCTAAAACTTCGTCGGGATTAAGCTCTGATTTAAGTGAAATGATACCTAAAGCAGTATTCAGGGTATATTCAGTTGACTCCAATCGACGGGCACTTTCAATTTTCTCGTAATCCTCACCACCATTAATTCCGAAACCACTTAATTTGTCAGCAAGCACTGAGTTAGATTGTTGGATATCACGAATATTGGCAAATGAATTAACCTCGGAGTAAAGTTTATTTGCTGTATTTTGGGGTAATAAAGAAGTTATTGTATTGTCCCTCCAATGGTTATTATCTATCCGTTGCGCTTCGCCTAAGTCCATGAATGCAACAATGTTACGGGCCTGTTCGTAGTTTCCACGTTTATTGGTTATCCATACTTCAATGCGGTTAATGGTAACTCCCGAAGAAATCAACGGAAGTTTACTCATGGCGTTTTCATAATTATTTCTGAAATAATGACTAAGAAAAAAGTGTCGGTTTTCATCATAATTATCAATTCCTACCTCAAATTCGGTTGTTTGCGAACCACCTTTCGAGCTTACGGTTTTAGTTTCCGATTCCTGCTGCGAAGCAATGGCCGATACGCTTAACTTTCCAAACTGAAGATCGGTTTTTACACCGAACAATGCAGTACTACCGGTTATAAGCGAGCTATTGAGCTGCATGCTTACATTTCCGGCTTGTATATTTTTTATAATATCATCCTCTTTGCCTTTATAGGCAAGTTTCACTAATTTTTGATCGAAATCGAAAGTGGACTCAGTATTGTAGTTCAAACCCAACGAAACTTTATCGCCGACCGAACCGGTAACGTTCAATTGAATTTTTTCGTCGAAATCGAAAATTGTACTTTTTCTCATCCGTTCGGTAAGCGCCGGATTCTCGATATTGTTAGTTTTAATTCCAAATACTAGTTCTGCCGAACCTTGTGTTTTAACCTGAACACCACCGGGTCCAAAAATTTTATCAGCGGGACCTATATTAAATTTCATATCAGTAATCGAAAATTTCTCTTCGTTACCTTTTTCAATTTTAGAATTTTTTTCTTTCCAATAATTTGAGATTTCATTTTTTTCGGAAAACTTCAAATAATCATCGGGATTCATTGATAAAGGAGTCGAAATTTCCATATCGCCCACCTTGGTACGAAACACATAATTACCCGTTTTTGGATCAAATTCAACCACCGATTTTACATTCTCAGGTTTTGGTGAATCAAAAGGATATTCATTTGCAATTTCATCATACGAATCCTGAGTATATTTCTTAACAATTACTTTATCATCAGATGTTTTATTGGTAACTGTATCGTTTTCAGGAAGATTATATTCAATAAAATTATTTGAATTATTCGAAATCAATGGATATACCGAAACGATTACAAAACCGCAAAGTATTAAAACCGGTAAAAGTTTTTTTGAATTTATCATAAATTTTTATCAATTTTTTTAGTAAAAGTCAGATAATCATAACAATTTAAGCGCTTGTTTTATTACCTGTTCAACCTTGAGACCAGGTTGCTCTTTAATAACTTTATCAACTGCTTTAGTGGAAGCTGCCGATACAAAACCCAACATTACAAGTGCGCTAATTGCCTCTTCTTTAAGTTCATTGGTTTGACTACTGAAAGTATTTTGCATTAAAGTACCGCCACCTGCTATTTTGAGGATTTTATCTTTTAAATCAACAATTATACGCTGCGAAGTTTTTGTTCCAATGCCTTTGATACTACTCAACGCCGATGAATTTCCTGAAGCTATCATTTCCTGAATTTCCGAAGCAGAATAAGATGACATTATCATTCGCGCAGTATTGGCGCCAATTCCGGAAACCGAAATAAGAAGTAAAAACAACTGGCGTTCTGTTTGATTAATAAAACCAAACAAAACATGAGCATCTTCTCTAATTACTTCATATACAAATAATTTTGCCTGAGTATTACCAAATAAAACTGTGTATGTTGGCAATGAAATATTTATAAAATATCCTATCCCACCTGTTTCAATTACAGCACAAGTAGGCGTCAGTTCCGATATTTCTCCTTTTATATAATCTATCATATATGGGTTTAGCAATAATTTTCAGTAAATAACCTGCAAATATACTTATTTATTTATGAGTTGAAAAATTTAAAAACCGATTAAAACATTGAAAAGATATAACGAATAACCTAAATAAAAAGTACAATCACAATGTTAAAATGATAAAAAAACTATCAGAATAAAAAAAATACATTAAAAAACATTACATTTTAAACAAACATAGAATATTCTTGTTATTTTTGAAAAAACAAAATTTAATTTTAAAATATATTTTATGAAAAAACTAATTATTTTCTCAATCGTATGGTTATCAACAACCGTAGCATCTTTTGCTCAAGTTTCTCAATCGCCGCTACCGTATAAATACAATGCGCTTGAACCTTACATTGACAGTACAACAATGTATATTCATTTCAACAACCATCATGCAGCGTATGTAGCTAACCTGAACAAAGCCATCGAAAAAGCGCCCCAACTCAAAGGAAAATCTATTGAACAGATTTTGAAAAGTTTAAGTACTCTGCCTGCCGATGTTCAAACTGCTGTAAGAAACAACGGTGGCGGTCATTATAATCATGCTTTTTTCTGGTCAATATTAACTTCTCCCGATAAGAGCAATATGTCACCTGCGCTTGAAGAATTATTAACCAAAACTTATGGCAGCATCGATAAATTTAAAAGTGCTTTCGAAGGTCAGGCTTTATCACGTTTTGGATCGGGTTGGGTATGGTTAGTTAAAGGAGATGATGGAAAACTTAAAATGTTTACGACTCAGAATCAGGATAACTCTATTATGGATGTGATAAAAGTTCCGGGTAAACCTGTACTTGCTCTTGATGTTTGGGAACATGCTTATTATCTTAAATATCAATCGAAAAGAGCCGACTATGTAAAAGCGTTCTGGAAAGTGGTAAATTGGGAAAAAGTAGAAAAACTGATGAATGAATAACTTGTTTTAGAACAAAGAACAAAGATTAAAAACAAATATTTCAATAAAAAAACGTGATCACTTCAAAAAGTGGTCACGTTTTTTTATTGAGCCTTTTTGGGGACTCGAACCCCAGACCTATTCATTACGAATGAATTGCTCTACCAACTGAGCTAAAAAGGCAACAGCATTTTTTTAACAGGCTGCAAATATATATTTTTTTGAATGAATGACCAAACTGATTTAATGACGATTTTCATTTAAAATTATCAAATTTAAACCGTATTTTTGCATCTTCAAGTCTCGATTCAATAAGACAAATTAAAATATTTATTAGAGTTTATATAAGTTAGAGTATTATTGAGAAAATAGAACGCGGATTTTCGCTGGTTTAGCGGATTTAAAACGGATTTAAATTCCGACAAGTCGGAATGGATTAAGACTTCGTTCTTTAAATCTTCCCCGATTTATCGGGGATAAATCCGTCCCGAGAATTCGGGATTAAATCCGTTTTTATATTTAATCAGCGAACATCCGCTCAATCCGTGTAAATCAGCGTTCCAATTCTTTCTATTTTAAATATAATAATCAATATATCAGATGTATAAAACTTATATAATATCTATTTAACTGTATCAAGTCTTATTTTCTGTCTTAGTCATCTAAATCAACGTCATAAATATCTTGCACTTTGTCTTTTTTCTTTTGTCTATCAAACTATTATGAATACTTACAAAACCATTACTTCGAAAGTTGAGGGAATTTACAAGGAAAAGGGAAGTAAATTTATTTCTTTTGCCATTCCTGTTTCCGACAAAGAAGAAATACAGCTGATTTTAAAAGATTATCGAAGCAGGTATTTTGATGCCCGCCATGTGTGTTACGCATGGATGCTCGGTCCCGAACGGACAGAGTTTCGTGCCAACGACGATGGTGAACCCTCAGGTACAGCCGGAAGACCTATCTTGGGACAGATTAACTCCCATGAACTGACTAATATTTTAGTAATTGTCGTACGGTATTTTGGTGGAGTTTTGCTCGGAACAGGCGGATTAATAACAGCGTACAAACAAGCAACATTGGATGCAATTAATAATGCAGAGATAGTTGAAAAAACAGTTGATATCACCATTAGCATTCATTTTGATTATTTACTGTTAAATGATGTGATGCGAATAGTAAAAGAAACAAATGCGCAAATTTTAATGCAGGAATTTGACAATCAATGCAAAGTAATACTTTCATTCCCCAAAAATGAAGAATCAGCAATTAAATCGAGATTGGAAAATCTGAATGGTGTTTCTATTGAATTAAATCTCTGATTTTTGCTGTCGGATGAAATTTACAATCACACCCTTTTGTATTATACCCCGAAAGCTTTCGGGGTTTCAATCCGCAACTTTCAATATTTTAATTAAATAATTTTTTGATATGAAAAAGTTACTTTTATTTATTA
>CAYNHC010000110.1:5075-11020 GCA_964396705.1 uncultured Paludibacter sp. | reverse complement strand
GAATTTCTGTTGATTTTATTATTTGGGATATCCTCCTCTGTTTCTCCAAAATTGTCGCTGTACCTGATTGCATGCAAAGCACGTAATGCATTCAGCAATTTTCGTCCCCAATGTTCTTCAAAAGCCTGCAAACAAACTACCAGCGCATCATTCATAATATCAGTTTCGATAGTTTGATAACATGCTGCAAAATCTTTTAACTCCTGATAAACATCAGCCAGGTTTTCCGAAACAAATGCTGCAATAGGAGTATCGCTCAATGACATATCCGGATGAAAAACTTCGAGATACGAATCATCGGCTCCCAATAAATTTTCAAGCTGCTCTTTTACAAAATTGTAATCCTCAATTGTTACATATCTTTCGGGAACATCATCGAAAACAGGCTCAGGCATCTCCAAAACGGATGCTTTCAAATACAGAAGAGGTAATATTTTAACGGAAGTACGTATAAAATCCTCACGCGATTGTTCAGAAATATTTTCGAGGAACAGACAAGTTTCAGCCGTTACTGTAACAAATTCTATTACATTGGGCGAATAAACTATATGATCCGGCAAATTTGAATTGTTCACTTTTTAATGGAGAAAAATTAGTAAATCTTATTTTTTTATCTACTTAAAATATTGCTGTAAATTAAAACATTACATATTCTAATATAGATTTGCAAAAGTACGAAAAAATATCAACTTAGCGAACAGAAAAAAACAGGTGATATTACTCCAATTGTAAACATTTTAAAGTAACTTTACGTTCTAAATAAAGGATAGATAACAGGAATCTTGATGCTGTTATTAAATCAGAAAAAGCTCATTTTTTATAATTATTAATGTAACCTTTAAATTCGATGCCTTATGGAAGACAAATTAGTACCTCTGAGAAATTACGAAACAATGGTTGAGGCCATGTTCGATCAGGAGTTGTTGAAAGAAAATAGTATTCAATGCTCAATCAATGGAGAGGATTCGGTTGAACTTATGCCTATGTTTGGCGAAATAAATGAAGGTTTGAGAATTATGGTTCTTGAAAAAGATTTTGAACAAGCTTTGAATTTATTGGAAGAATACCAGAATTCATTACCACAAGAGTAAAAAAACCTATTTAAGATATTCACTCATTAATTTTCCGGTAACCGGATGTACCAACTCAGGTGCAATTTCGGTTAATGGTTGAATAACAAAATCCCGTTCCGTGATATGCGGATGCGGGATTTGTAGTTTTGGATGATTAAGAATCAATTGATCGTATAACAAAATATCTATATCTATCAATCGATCTTCGTAACTCTTTGTCGTTTTAGATTTTCTGCCTAAAAGTTTTTCGATACTTTGAGTCGTTTTTAATAGTTTTAATGGCGTTAAAGAAGTCTCAAACAAAACTACCGCATTGAGAAACATATTTTCCGATTGAAAACCCAAAGGAACTGAAACATGAAAAGAAGAACTTAAAAGCACTTTACCGGCCTGTAAATTAAGTTGTTCAATTGCATTTTTTAGGTTTGATTCTTTGTCTCCAAGGTTTGTTCCCAGACCAATATATACTAATGGCATTTTGCGTTAAGCTTTTAAATTTCGAAAACCATGTGCTTTTGAAATATTATTTCCATTTGATATTTTTGGCTTTTGAACCCATGCGGCCAAAGGAAAGAATATATAAATTAATCAGCGGCAGTAAAATATCGAACATTAACAGTGTGAAGAAATATTTTCGTTCGCCAAAATGTTTTGAAGATTTGTTGATGATAAGCAATTGAAAAGTATAACGTACCATTAGAAATACCACAGAGGTAATGATGGTGATCAGATTGCCAAAGACTAAAGACAAGACGAATGAAAGATAGAATAAACCCCTGGTAATCGGTTCAATAGCCAATCGAAATTTACTTGATTCGGAATAATGCGACGAAACCGACAAATGTCTTTCCTTTTGATAAAACCAGCTACTAAAATTTTTCTTGGGTTCCGACCAGGTTAAACTATCGGGTGCAATCTCAATTTTGGTATTGAACCGATTTGCAGCCTGATTAACGATTAAATCATCATCGCCGGAACGTAAATGCAATGAGGAAGCATACCCTTTCAGCTTGAAAAACAACTCTTTGCGATATGCCATATTCCGACCTACGCCCATATAAGGTTTACCTGCATGAGCAAATCCAAGAAATTGCAAAGCAATAAAAAGCGTATCGTAGGTTATTAATTTATTCACAAAACCTTTCTGATTCATATAGGCGCCATATCCCAACACAAATTCAACTCCGGGAGTAAAATTTCTCGTCATCCGGTCAATCCAGCATTTGTCTTCGGGCATACAATCGGCATCGGTAAAAAGCAGAATATCATTTTTGGCAGCTTTTACGCCCAATGTAAGCGCTAATTTTTTGGTACTCAAATTTGTAGCTCCAACAGGCACAAAAGTGGTCCGTAAATTCGGGTAATTTAATTTCATGTCATTCAGCAAAATCTCTGTCTCGTCCACCGAGCCATCGTTTACTACAATAACTTCATAATCAGAATAATCCTGAGTAAGAAAAAAAGGAAGATATTTTCGAAGATTATCTGCTTCGTCTTTGGCACATATAATTACTGATACAGGCGGCTGTTGTGTCAAAAAGTTAACTTTATTCTTCTTTGTCTTTGATTTGAGTCGCAAAACACCACGAAGATATCGAAGATAAAAATACAACTGATAAAAAAAGGTAAGAAGAAAAATTTCCAATAAAACTAATTCAAAAACCGTGAATTCAAATCCGTAAAAATTCATTTCAACTTATTATATTTCAAACATTTAGCAAATAAAATCTTTTCTGTATTATCCAGAGCAAAGTTAATATTAATTTTTGTTTTTATTGGTATAAATAACAAGATTATCACTCCATTAAATTGGTAAATGAATAAGTACGACCATCGAATAAACCCTGATCGCTCAGTTTTAGTTTAGGAATAACAAGCAATGACATAAACGCAACGGTCATAAATGGAGCACGCAGTTTTGAACCCATAGATTTGACCATGGCATCAATTATTTCATATTTTTCAGCAATAACACTACCTTCATCAGCCGACATTAAACCACCTACAGGCAAGGGTAACAGGAAAACTTCTTCTTTATCGCAGGCCAAAATTCCACCTTTACTATCGATAATGTGATTGATGGCCGATACAATTTCTTCGTCTGAAGTACCTACTGCTACAATATTATGACTATCGTGCGAAACCGTAGAAGCCAATGCACCACGTTTTAATCCTATGTTTTTTATAAAGCCAACTGCAGGACGGGTTTCACGATACCGATTGTAAACCACCAATTTAAGCACATCATTCTCGACATCCGAAATTAAGTTTCCCTGCTCAATTTTTGGAGTTACCAACGAACTGTGTGTGAACAACTGACCATCGTCCACCATAATTACTTTCAGTTTATCGCCGGTTGGTTCAACTTTTATCAGTTCGGTTGTAATTTTACCCGCTGTAAAGTTGTTAATCAACTCAGTGGGAACAAAGCGTTTAAATAACGGAACACAGTTTTCAGCCACCTTTTCACCTTGAATATAAGTTTCTTTTATTTCAAAATCCTGAAGATTATTTACAATAACAAAATCAGCATCATCACCCGCTTGAAGCAATCCAACATCAAGTTTGTAATGATTTACAACATTAAACGAGCAAATTCTCAACACTTCAACCGGATCGTAACCTTTAGCTACAGCCCTGCGAACCAATGCATTGATATGTCCGTTCTTTATCAGATCATCGGGGTGTTTATCGTCCGAGCAAAACATAATTTTGTCAGCATGTTTGTCGAGTAATGGAAGTAAATCGTCAAAATTTTTAGCTGCACTTCCTTCGCGAATCTGGATTTTCATACCCAGTGCAATTTTGGCCTCTGCTTCGGCAATCGTCATACATTCGTGATCGGTAGTAATTCCACCCGCAGCATAAGCCACAAGTCCTTCGCCCATAAGTTCAGGAGCATGACCATCAATGGGTTTATGATGTTTTTGAACTGCTTTCAGTTTCAAATGAACCTGTTTATCGTTTTCTATTACACCGGTATAATTCATCATTTCTGAAAGGAAATAAATGTCATCACGGGCAAGCAATTTTTCAACTTCAGTGGCATCAAGTACCGCACCTGCCGAATCAAAATTGGTAGCAGGAACACAAGAAGGAGCTCCAAAATAAAATTTCAGAGGAGATTTTCCGGCGTTATTTATCATATAATCGACACCCGGAATACCACATACATTGGCAATTTCGTGCGGATCGCAAACACACGCTATAGTGCCATGAACCACAGCATAACGGGCAAACTCAGCAGGCAACATCATCGAACTTTCGATATGAATATGTGCATCAATAAAGCCGGGAATGATAAACTGATCAGGAACATTTTCACAAGGTTCAATGGAAATTATCTTTCCATTTTCAATTGTCAATTCTCCTTTTATAATTCTACGGGCGACTACATCTACAATATTTCCGAGAATCTTATATTTTTCCATTTATTCGAAGCTTAAATAAGGTTGAATTTTTGCTATTTTTTCAGCATTAAATTCAGATATGTTTTTAAAATCTGTAACACTTTTCAGCTTGCCTTTGTTCCTGCGAAGTTCATAAATAGCTTTTGATTGATAAAAATCAAGGTAAGGATGGGCATTTAATCGCTCGGCACTGGCAATATTTACATTCATTTTCTGAATCAGATCTTTGTTTACAGTGCAATATTTCTGAATTTTTTCATAGTTTTCAGGTGTCATTCCGTAAATTTCCTTCAATTGCTCTACCGAAATAAAGCCTCCCAACATTTTTCGATAACGAACTATTCCTTTGGCATACCCACGCCCGATTCCTTTTACTTTCATTAATTGAGTCGTGTCGGCCGAATTTAACTCCACGTAAATATCTGCTTTAATTTCAGGCTTCGCGGAGATAATGGTGTCCGCTTTTACCACCGTTTTTTCTTCAATAACAATAAATGATTCGAGTTCTTTAAATTTTGAAGCAGAAATTCCATATACTTTCGAAAAGCTTTCTTTGGTTTTAAAATAACCTCCTTTGTTCCTGTATTTTAATATATTGGAGGCTACTTTTGGTGATAGGCCAAGTTTGACAAAAGATGCAGAATCCGTTTTGTTGGGATTAAATCTGAAAAGTACAGAATTTTCGTTATTTATCGGGGAGTTTTTCTGATATTTTTCATCATACAGCTTCTGATATTTAGCTTTCCATTCTGCCTGTCGTAAACTATCGCGCGAAACAAGACTTCGTTTGAAAGAATCAACTTCATTCAAAAAATTGGTTTCCACAGGTTTAGTTGGTGGAAAAAATACCGGCATAAACAAATTAAAAAGAATAAAAATCAGGATTAATCCTAAAAGTACAATGATGCCAATGCGTTGACTTTTGGAAAAATAAAAGAAATCTTTCCACATAGTTGTTGATTTAAAGATGGTTAAAAACAAACAATATCCGATGCGCACTAAACTCCGAGTTCTCTCTCTCCGTCAGCTGACGGACTGGGGCAGAAGCTTAAATTTCGTAATCTATTGCTGCACGCGAAACGCGAACTTTACCAATATATGCTGCAACTCTTTTGTGTTCGGGATGAACCTGATAGATATTCACATCTTCGAGCGATTCGAATTCGGAATATAATGCCAAATCGAAATTATTCTGGTCAGCATCTTTATGATTCAGACCCACTTCAATGTGCTTGATCTGAGGAATCAGACTCTTCAGATTTTCGAGTTCAGTTTTAATAAATTCGGCATTTTCAGCCTTAGTTTTGCCTTCGGCGTGTTCAGCCAGATTGAAAAATACAATGTGCTTTATCATAAGTTTGAAAGTTTGTAAAGTTCGTAAAGTTTGAAAGTTCTTAAAGTTTGTAAAGTTTGAAAGTATATTAATGTTATAAGGTAACTATCAATTGTCAACTATCAACTA
>CAYNHC010000110.1:0-4975 GCA_964396705.1 uncultured Paludibacter sp. | reverse complement strand
GCAAAAAGTTTGATGCTGTTTGTTGCTTTTGGCAGTGTTAAAAAAATTCCTTCGGTATTAGCGCTATATGTAACTCCATCAACAGTAGTGGTCGCTTGTAAATTCTGTGTATTTTCAGTTTCGGGTTTATTCCAGTTACTTTCCTGTTTCACAACAGCAGGACGTGATTCCCCTGTACTTTTATTTTGAGCAAAAGCACTCAGAATAAAGCTATTTATGAAAATAAAAAGGATAACCCGATACATAAATTTATTTTTTACTGTTCGTTTTTCATTGATCTTGGATAATCCACCGTGTAATGGAGTCCACGACTTTCCTTTCGGCGAAGCGCATGTTTTATAATCAGATAAGCCACACTGATAACATTACGAAGCTCACATATTTCGCGGGAAACAACTGATCGTTCAAATAAATCTTCGGTTTCGCGATAAAGAATTTCCAATCTGCACATTGCTCGTTTAAGACGCAAATTTGACCGCACAATTCCAACATAGGAATTCATAATTTGCTCTACTTCACGAAAACTCTGCGTTATCAACACCATTTCTTCGGGCAATTTTGTACCTTCATCGTTCCACGCAGGAATAAACTCATTAATTGTTACTTTGTTCAAATCTTTTACTGCGTCTTTCACAGCTGCATCGGCATAAACAATGGCTTCAATTAACGAATTGGAAGCAAGACGATTAGCTCCATGAAGTCCTGTACACGAACATTCACCGGCAGCATAAAGTCGGTTTATTGAAGTCCGTCCGTTCAGATCGACAGATATTCCACCGCAAAGATAGTGCTGAACAGGTGACACAGGAATCATATCCTTGGTAATATCAATGCCGGATTCGAGACATTTTTTATAGATATTAGGGAAATGTTCTTTGGTTTCTTCCGCATTTTTATGAGTTACATCCAAATAAACAAATTCGTGACCTCTGATTTTCATTTCATTATCAATTGCCCTTGCTACAATATCACGTGGTGCTAAAGAACCCCGTTCATCATATTTCTGCATAAATTCTTTCCCATCTTTGCAACGCAAAACAGCTCCGTAACCACGAATGGCTTCTGTAATCAAATAAGTTGGACGCTGCCCCGGCTGATATAATCCGGTTGGATGAAACTGAACAAACTCCATATCATTAATCACACCTCGTGCCCTGTGTACCATGGCAATACCATCACCGGTTGCAATGGCCGGATTAGTGGTTGTGGCATAAACATTTCCAATTCCGCCGGTTGCCAACAATGTAGTTTTGGCCAAAAAAGTATGAATGTGATTACTTTGATAATTCAACACGTAAGCTCCATAGCATTCAATTCCTGCAGTGTGCTGAGTTACAATCTCTCCCAAATGGTGCTGTGTAAGAATTTCTATCGCAAAATAGTTCTCGTAAATTTCAATATTTGGATCAGCTTTTACTTTTTCGATCAGACTTTGTTGAATTTCGTAACCGGTATTGTCTTTGTGGTGCAATATGCGGAAATCGGAATGTCCACCTTCGCGATGCAAATCAAAAAGCCCTTCCTCTGTTTTGTCAAAATCAACACCCCAATTCACCAATTCCCTTATTTGAGCAGGCGCTTCACGAACAACTTTTTCGACAGCTGCCAAATTGCAATGACCATCACCGGCAATCAAAGTATCCTGAATATGTTTTTCGAAATTATCAGGTTCATACATAACAGTAGCAATGCCACCCTGAGCAAAGGCAGTATTGGATTCGTCAAGCGAAGCCTTACAGAGCAAAGCAACCCTCCCATAAGGTGAGGCTTTCAAAGCAAAACTAATTCCTGCAATTCCGCTTCCGATGACTAAAAAATCAAATTTCCGTATCATTAATAAGAAATTTACAATTTATTCATTTACTATTTACAATTAAAAGAACAAAGATTATCAAACACCGTACAGACGTTGCGTGACATGTCTCTATCAAATCTTCAAACCCTCAAATCTTCAAATTCTTCAAATCTTCTTTATATAAACTCTTCTTCGTTTATGGTTAACATGCTCAAAACTACCCCATTGAGCCGTTACTTTTGTATTCGTTTCCAATTCGGGATTTGATTCTGCAAATTTATAACCATTTTTAGCAGCTGCCGGCATAATTTCGGCAAACATAACCGAACTTACTCCTTTATTTTGATAATCGGGATGCACAGCCATCAGGTATAAATCCACTAAATCGTTTTTGTATAATGAGCGGAGCATATAAAACCAACCAATCGGAAAAAGTCTGCCTTTCGCCTTTTGGAGCGCTTTTGTAAAGCTCGGCATAGCCACACCAAATGCAATCACCTCATCATTTTCATCAACAAGTATCGAAATCATATCGAGACGGAAAAAGCTGAAATACAATTTAATATAGAAATCAATCTGAGCTTTATTTAGTTTTGTAAAACCATAAAGTGATTGATAACAAGTATTTAGTAAATCAAAAATCTTATTTCCATATTTATCTACAATCTGTTTTCTTGAATTGATATTAACAGAACTTAGTTTATATTTTTGTTTAACTATTTCTGCAATTCTAAAATATTTCTCAGGAAAAACCTCAGGAACAGTTATCAGATATTCCCTTGAATCAATATCTTTTTCGTATCCCATGTTTTGGATATGTTCGGGATAATACGGATGATTGTAGATAGTTGCCAGAGTAGCCATTTTATCATAGCCTTCGATCAACAACCCTTCACGGTCGAAATCGGTAAAGCCTAAAGGACCATGGATTGCATTCATTCCCTTTTTTCTTGCCCAGTTTTCGGCAGCTTCAAACAATGCTTTCGAAACTTCCACATCATCAATAAAATCAACCCAACCAAAACGAGCCTGCTTTTCATTCCAGGTTTGGTTGGCTACCGGATTAATAATACAAGCTATACGACCAACAATTTTTTCGTTTTTGTATGCAAGAAAATAGCAAGTTTCGCAAAACTCTAAAGCGGGATTTTTTCCTTTGGTCAAATTTAATAAGTCATCCATAGCCAACGGTGGCGATGCAAACTCACAATTTTTATATAAATTGATTCCAAACCAAATGAACTTTTTTAAATCCTTTTTATTAGTTACTTCACGAATTTCAACAGCCATATAAAATTAATTTTTGAGTAAGTTATCATATTATTAACATGTAAAATAACAGAAAAAAAACATTACCACCAACAATTCAAGCTTATAATTTAGGTCAACGAACATTATATATTTGATTTATTGCACTTTACTAAGCTGTTTAGTTTTGAAATAAAACAGCACAAACAAGCCTAAACTTGTACCAATACCGAGTAAAACGGAAATTGATTCAGGAAAATGAAAACCTTCCGGCGCTATAAAAATATAACTCGTAGTTACAGCGGTCATAAACATGGCAGGAACGAGCGAAATCCAATGATTTTTTTTGTTTTTTACCAAAAATATGGTTATCGCCCAAAGTGTAAAAACAGCTAAAGTTTGATTGCACCAGGCAAAATATCTCCAAAGTATATTGAAGTCCATTTGTAGGATCAAAAAAGTGAGGATAAAAAGTGGTATGGAGATAATCAAACGTTTAACAATTGGCTTTTGATCGAATTTCAGGAAATCGGCTGCAATAAGTCGTGCTGAGCGCAATGCTGTATCGCCAGATGTAAGCGGCGCAGCAATAACACCTAATAAAGCCAAAACGCCTCCAACGGGACCTAGCCATGATTTTGATATCTGATCGACTATTTGTGCAGGTGCATTGGTATTGGCTGCCAATCCGGCAACATGTTCCTGCAATCCTTGTATTGAGCCATAAAAACTTGAAGCAGCAGCTGCCCAAATCAAAGCTACAATACCTTCAGCTACCATACTACCATAAAACACCCGTCGACCGAGTTTTTCGTTTGCAATACATCGAGCCATCAATGGCGACTGTGTCGCATGAAAACCGGAAATTGCCCCACAAGCAATGGAAACAAACATGATGGGGAAAATCGGCAATTGTTTCGGATGTAAATTGGCAAAGCCTTCGGTAAATTCAGGTATTGGTGCATTGTTAACAATCATTGCAGCCATAATTCCAACTGCCATAAACAACAAGGCAAATCCAAATACAGGATATATTTTTCCGATAATTTTATCGATAGGTAGTAATGTGGCTAAAATATAATATGCAAAAACAATTATTGCCCACCATGTTACATTGATTGTTTCAGGAGTTAGTTTCGCCAACAATCCTGCCGGACCCGATACGAAAACTGCACCTACCAATATCATTAAAATCAGCGAGAATCCCCTCATAAACTGCTTCACACCATTTCCCATGTGCATGCCCACTAATTCGGACTGGCTGGCACCATTGGCACGTATAGACATCATACCCGACATATAATCATGCACGCCACCGGCAAAAATAGTTCCCAATACTATCCATAAAAAAGAAGCGGAACCGAACATTACACCCATGATAGCACCAAAAATGGGTCCTAATCCGGCAATATTCAAAAACTGAATCAGAAAAACTTTCCACCAGGGTAATACCACATAATCAACCCCATCGGGATTGGCAATGGCTGGTGTTTTCCTGTTCTCATCTATTCCAAAAACACGTTCGGATATTTTTCCGTAAATAATATAGCCAATGATAAGTGCTGCAATGGATAACAAAAAGCTGTACATTGTTTAGTTTGAAAGTTTGTAAAGTTTATAAAGTTTGTAAAGTTCGTAAAGTTTATAAAGTTTGAAAGTATGTCCACCTTAGTAATATAACAACATGAAACGTTAAACATGAAACACGAAACGCTATCCTCTTTTTTCCAATAAAACTACATTTTCGACATGATGTGTGTGTGGAAACATATCGACCGGCTGCACTTTAATAACCTTATAATTAACATCTAACAAACTCAAATCGCGTGCCTGCGTAGCCGGATTGCAACTCACATACACAATTCGTTCGGGCGATGCCAGAAGTATTGCATCAATCACATCTCCGTGCATTCCCATGCGTGGTGGATCGGT
>CAYNHC010000109.1:9582-11044 GCA_964396705.1 uncultured Paludibacter sp. | reverse complement strand
ATTAGGGTCTGCTGAAAAACTATTTTATGCCACGAAGTGGCTAAATGTGAACCAAAGGTCAGCGTAGCTAATAACCCCTAGTGAGCGTAGCGAAACTGGGGGATGTTGAGTAACCACAAATATCAGCCCCGAAGTGGGCTGAACAAAGTCATAATATATTGTTATTGAACCCTTTCAGGGTTCTGATTTTCGTGTCAGTTATTTCCGCCGGTTTTACCGGCGGTTATTCATATTTAATCCTTTCAGGATTTTAATAGCGGGATAACAAGAATGTGCATGGAAAATGAATGTTCATATTCAATAGATATGCACTCAAATTTCACATTACGATTCTATAGCATTGAATTTTAATACTAATATAGTTTCTCCGCAGACCCTAATTAAATATCAACAGATTGCTGCCTCATTGTTTGTTCTCGAGATAAATTGTTTGAGTAGGAAATGCGAATTGAAGTCCGGCCTGGTTGAATTGTTTTAATATCTCAAAATTTACCTCAGAAGGAGTATTCATTACATCACCTTCGCTGGTTACATAGTAAATATATTTTATTATTAGGGCATGTGTACCAAATTCGGAGAAAGTTGTAACCATTTCATTTTGATCAATGTGTTTTACTGCTTTTGAGATATTCTTTAATATTCTGATTGCTTCTTCCATTTCCGAATGTGTAGTGCTATATGTAAGACCGATATTCATTAACACTCTTCGCATGGGTTCATCGGTAATATTTTCGACTGATGCTTCTACAATTTTATAATTTGGGATGGTGACTAATCTTTTTTCAAGTGTTCTCAGTCTGGTGCTTCGTATTCCGATATCTTCAACAAAACCGTCAAAACCATCAACCTTGATGCGGTCACCAATGCGAAATGGATGGTCGGTTAAGATTGTAAAACCTCCAAATACGTTCTTTATAGTGTCCTGAGCTGCCAATGCAAACGCCAAACCTCCGATTCCAAGACCGGCAATTAATGTAGCTACATCTACTCCTACATTGTTAAGCGCCATTACAATACCGAGCGCCCATATAACAGTCAGCGCTGTTCTTCTTAAAATTGGTAAAAGCGAACTGTCAATATATTTGGTTGCATTTTGTTCAGTGGCAGGAACAAGATATTCCTGTATCAAAGCATTTACAAAACGGGCAGCAAACCACGTGATATTAAGAACTATTAAAATTTGGTATGCCTTAAAAATAATGTTATCGACGGCAGGTTCAAGATGAAGTCTGCTTGCTGATATCCATATTGCAAAAAGCATAATACCCAGTAAAACAGGCGATTCTAACATTGTAAATAAAATGTCATCAAGGTTGCTTCTGGTTTTATTAGTTAATTTTTTTATTATCCTTTTATTGATAATGACTATTATTTTGTTTAGTAACAATGCTCCGAGAATTATCAACAGAGAAATTCCCCATGATTCAAGTGTATTACCGTAAAAAATTCTATCTAACATGTT
>CAYNHC010000109.1:0-9482 GCA_964396705.1 uncultured Paludibacter sp. | reverse complement strand
GCCACAGCATCACTCGGCATACGCCAATCGCCACGAGGCGAGAGATTGATTGAACCTACTTTTGGTCCATCGGGCATGCATGAGCGCTTAAACTGTTGTGCAAAAAAACGACGGATAAATATCTTGAGCCATTTTTCAATTATATCAGTCGAATAAATGTCATTGAATGCATTTTTTGCCAGGAATAATATTTTCTCAGGCGAAAAACCAAAGCGGATAAAATAATACAGAAAAAAATCATGTAATTCATAAGGTCCAATTAAATCTTCTGTTTTTTGTAAAATGTCTCCATTCTTTGCTGCGGGTAAAAGTTCAGGACTAACAGGAGTGTTGAGAACATCTCTTAAAATCTTTTCGGATGCACTATCTAAACTTTGAGCAGCCCAATCGACAAGAAAACGGACTAATGTTTTTGGGATTCCGCTGTTTACTCCATACATCGACATGTGGTCTCCATTATAAGTTGCCCAGCCAAGAGCAAGTTCAGATAAATCTCCTGTGCCAATTACCAACCCGTTTTGTTTATTGGCTATATCCATTAAAATTTGAGTCCTTTCGCGTGCCTGAGTGTTTTCATAAGTAACATTATGAACTTCCGGATCGTGGTCAATATCTTTAAAATGCTGTATGCAAGCTTCCTTTATGGATATTTCCATAGAGTTTATTCCCAGTGCCTGCATTAAATTTACAGCATTTGAATAGGTGCGGTCTGTGGTTCCAAAACCGGGCATGGTAATGCCAGTTATTCTTTTTCGATCGTAACCAAGTTTATCAGCTGTTTTTACACACACAAGTAATGCAAGTGTTGAATCCAAACCACCCGAAATTCCGACTACAACAGATTCTGCTTTCGTATGTTTCCAGCGTTTGGCTAAACCACCTACCTGAATTGAAAAAATCTCTGCACAGCTTACATCGCGGTTCGCAATTGTTGGAACAAAAGGATGCTTTTCAAATACTCTTTTTAGTTCAAAGTCTGTGTAATGCGCATCCTCAATTTTAATTTCACGGTAATTGACACTTGATTTATCATTACAAAAATTTGTATTTCTTATGCGGTCAGCCTGGAGTCTTTCAATGTCAATTTCGGATATAACAAGCTGTTCTTCAAACTTAAATCGTTCTGATGCAGTAAGTATTTTTCCGTTTTCGGCAATCAGAGCATTTCCCGCGAAAACTACATCAGTGGTGGATTCACCAAATCCTGCCGAAGCATAAACATATCCTGCATTACAGCGAGCTGATTGCTGTTCGATGAGTTGTCGTAAGTAATTATTTTTCCCGGTTAATTCATTCGAAGCAGAAAGGTTGAAAATAATTTCGGCTCCATGCATTGCGTGTTGTGAACTTGGCGGAATAGGGACCCATAAATCTTCACAAAGTTCTATTGCAAATGAAAATTTATCATCGCTAAAAAGTAAGTTTGTTCCAAAAGGCACATCCTGTCCGGCTACGTTAACCGATTGAATATTTGTAGAAGTAGAAGGTGAAAACCAACGCTTTTCATAAAATTCGTTGGTGTTCGGTAAATGCGTTTTTGGAACAACACCAAGAATTCTGCCACCCTGTATAACAACGGCAGTGTTAAAAAGCTGATTTTTAATGCGTAGTGGTGCACCTACAATAATCACTGAAGTGGTTGTGAAGGTGATTAATTGTAGTTGATTCAGTGCTTCTTCAGCATCCGCAATTAGTCGTTGTTGGAAAAATAAGTCGCTACAGGTATATCCTGTGACTGACAATTCGGGAAAACAGACCACTTGTACTTTTTCAGTTTCAGCTTTCTGAATCAACGCAGAAATTCTTGATACATTAAAAGCACAATCAGCTACTTTGATTTCTGGAATAGCTGCTGCAACACGTACAAAACCGTTTTTCATTTAATGATATGTTTTTATTATGTAAACCACAAAAATACAACAGGTTAGACTTTTTTCTTGTCAATCCATTCTTTTATTGAGGCAGCTATTCCTGCTGCATTTAATCCAAGCATTTCATACAATTCCTCGGGACTACCGTGTTCAACAAAAGTGTCGGGAATCCCAAGTCGTTTTACGCTTACATTGTACTGATTATCTGAAATAAATTCAATTACAGCACTGCCAAATCCACCATTTATAACACCATCTTCAATTGTAATGATGTTTTTAAATTCTTTACAAATTGAATGAAGAATTTCTTCATCTAGTGGTTTCAAAAAGCGTAAATCATAATGTGCTATGGATAATGCTGAGTCTTTTTCTAAAATTGAGATTGCTTCTGCTGCCGGATTTGAGATTGCTCCGATAGTCAAAATAGCAATATCTTTACCGCTTTTTAGTTTCTCACCTTTTCCAATTTCAATAGCTTTCATTTCATTTCTCCAGTCGATAATGCTACCTTTTCCACGTGGATAACGAATTACAAATGGTCCCTTTCTAAATTCGAGAGCTGTTTGCATTAAATTTCGGAGTTCTATTTCATTTCGCGGAGCTGCAATAGTCATATTTGGAATACAGCGCATATAAGCCAAATCAAAAATACCATGGTGCGTGGCGCCATCCGAACCTACGATTCCCGCACGGTCAAGGCAAAAAATAACCGGTAATTCTTGCAATGCTACATCATGTATTACATTGTCATATGCTCTTTGCATGAATGAGGAGTAAATATTACAAAAAGGAATCATACCCTCTTTGGCCAAGCCGGCAGAAAATGTAACAGCATGACCTTCAGCAATTCCAACGTCGAAAACTCTTTCCGGCATTTCTTTTTGCATTATTATCATCGAACATCCCGAAGGCATTGCCGGTGTAATTGCAAGAATTCTATCGTCTTTTTTAGCCATTTCAAGTAGCGTTTCTCCAAAAACATCCTGAAATAGGGGAGGAGTTGGCGTTGTTGAAGGTGTACTGCTCCTTTGTCCGGTTTCTACACAAAATTTACCCGGAGCATGCCATTCGGTTGCCGATTCTTCGGCTGGTTGATATCCTTTGCCTTTCTTAGTAATTAAGTGCAGCACTTTAGGACCTTTGAAATCCTTAATATCATTAAGTATTTTTATCAAACCATCAATATCATGACCATCTACAGGACCAAAATAGCGTATATTTAGTCCTTCGAATATATTATGTTGTTTTGATAGCGCTGCTTTAATTGTATTATTGAAACTTATAATCCGGTTTTTTCCCTGTTCACTTATCAACCCTAATTTTCTTAGAAAATTATAGGTTTTGAAGCGGAGTTTATTGTAAGTTCGTGAAGTATTAATATCAATCAGATATTGTGAAAAGCCTCCATGAACGGGATCAATCGCCATTTGGTTGTCATTGAGTATGATTAACAAATTGTTCTTGTTCATCGACGTATTATTCAATCCCTCGAATGCCAAACCACCTGTCATAGCGCCATCGCCAATTACAGCAACTACTTTTCTGTCAGATTCTTTTTTAAACAAAGAAGCCACTGACATACCCAACGCTGCAGAAATGGATGTAGATGAATGACCTACCCCGAATGCATCATATTCACTTTCTTTTGGGTTCGGAAATCCGCAAATTCCTTTAAATTGTCGGTTGGTATGAAACTGCTTTCGCCGTCCGGTTAGTATTTTGTGCCCGTAAGCTTGATGCCCAACATCCCATACGATACGATCGTATGGAGTGTTAAAAACGTAATGTAGCGCCACTGTTAATTCAACTACACCCAGACTTGAACCGAGATGACCGGGATTTTTTGATACTTCATCAATAATAAACTGTCGCAACTCATTGCAAACAATATTAAGTTCACTTTTTGGTACAGCTTTTAAATCAACGGGAAAATCTATGTTTTGGAGATATTTGAAGGTTTCTTTTGTCATTATTTTAAAAAATTGCATGCAAAAATAAATAAAAATACGCTTGATAATGTAATTTATAACAGATATTTTACCAATATGTTTTTCAATATTTAATTTGCTGAAAATTTAAGCGTATTATTTCTTACAAAACAAATACAAAATGAAAGAACAAACTGAATATTACGCTTCATGAGGGTTTAGAAGAGCTTTTTATATGTATTTATAAATCATAAATACTGCCACTGCCAATAAAAATACCGCATAAGTTTTTTTGAAAATAGCTGAAGGTAATTTTACACCCAATTTTGAACCCAGCAATGCTCCACCCAAAATTCCAAAGGCAATGAAAGCAGCATATAATATATTCAAATGGCCTTCGTTGGCATAAATAATTACACTGGGCAGTCCAACAGGTAATTGTAGTGCCGCTAAGGAAGTAGCCGCAGCAGCTTTTGCATCGTAATGAAAAATGCCAATAAGCAGGGGAACAATGATGATTCCACCACCTTTACCGAAAAGTCCGGCAAAAATTCCGGCACCCACACCAACCAATATAAATGCCCACACCGGTTTTTTCAGGTCGGGTTTTACAATTAGTGTTGGGTCTTTTTTCTTTTTGAAATAGGAGAAAATATCGAAATAACTTAACGCAATGTACAGTAGAATAGCAGCATACAACTTTGCCAGCAAACTTTCGCTAATATTTACGGCAAACTCGCCACCGGCAAATGAACCGACAAACAAACCGAGCGAAATCCAGAGTGAATCTTTGATATTGATTAATCCGGCTTTGTAATAAGCCCAAACGCCCAAAATGCCGACCGGCAACAACATGGCAGCCAGAGAAGTAGCATTTGCATCGAGAATATCCATGCCGAAAATTACGATCAGCGAAGGAACCATAACAATACCACCACCAATGCCAAAAAGTCCTGATAAAATACCGGCTGCAATGCCGAGAAGAAGAAAACCTATGAGTTCCATAATTGGAGAATTGTTGATTCGGTAATTGGTTAAACAATTGCTTAACCTGAATTTGAAGATACAAAAGTACTTGAAAAATATGAAAGTACGATTTTAAATTAAAATCTGTTTTGGAGTAAAATTCCGAAACTGCTTAAAGTCAATAAATTAATTAACTAATTGCTAACCAACACTCTCTAACATAAATTTGAAAAGAACATTAAGAAAAAATATTATCAGGTATAAAATCCATACAAATATGCTTGTAAAAATGTAAAAAAAATCTATAATTTTGTAAATGTTTTATGATGTCATTTAAACGAAAAAAAACAAATTCAAGAATATGAAAACAAACTTATGCAATTTAGTAATTAAAAGGTACATATTTCATTTTGCATTTTTGATTTTTTTCTTTACAAATCAAACATCATCAGCTCAGGTAAAATCTGATTTTTGTCAAAAACTTCAAACAATTATCAAGGAAGCCGAAAATGGAACTTTCACTAATTTTAAGGGGGGTCGAAACACCGATTCAAATAGAGAATCGTATATTTCGCGTGTTTTTATCAATAAAAATGCAAATATATATTCCGAAGAAGATAAAGGCTGGACATTTACCGAATTTTTATCATTCCATGATGAAGATGTACAGAGTTATTATGAAGCTTTGTCATCATGTTTAACTACTCCAACATGGGTTGTAAGCAAATTTGAAAAAAAGAAACAAAAATACATTTTTAAAAACCTGAAATCGAGAGTGTTCGTTTCTATCGGTTATCCGGGTGTAATGCTTGAGGTTTACCTTCAGGAAAATTCAACTGCCAAATGTCTTTGGGGCGATTGTATTAACGGGTATGGTTCTTACCTTTTCGAAACTGACGACACTTATACAGGAGATTTTATTAACGGGAAATTGAACGGCGTCGGAAAATATACATGGGCATCTTCGGGCGAATCCTACGATGGTTACTGGTTAAATGGAAAAATGAACGGACAAGGTACTTATTATGATAAAAATGAGAAGGAAATAAAAGATGGCTACATTTATGAAAACTCATGGATTAATGTAGATACCAAAACCACGACCAATTTCACAATGGGTGTAACAGATAACGGCTTTGGAATGGTGTACGATAATGGTAAATACCAGATTTGCAACCATAAAGACCGCAAACCATGGGGAATGGCGTTGGTAAACAATGTGAACACTGTTTTCGGAAATTATCAAAACGGGTTTAATGGATTCTGCATTTTTTATTATCCGGATGGAACATCGTATTATGGAAATTTTGTAAACGGAGTGATGAAAGGCAAAGGAAAGAAATACTTATCAAATGAAACTTCTTTCGAAGGAGAATTTGATGGAAATAATTCCAGAGGTATCAAATTTGATAAAAATGACATTTTGATTCAGAAAGAAATCTGGACTAACAATGTGCTGACGGTTGATAATACGGCAGAAGCACTATCGCTTTCTTCATTTGGAAAATCTCTTTCCTATTTGTGCTCAGTTTCACCTGAAGAATTAAAAGGAAAACAAACTTCCAATGATATTTTAATCACGTATGAATCAAAGTATAAATTGTATAGTGCTATAAAAACTGAAATTGAAGTAGATGTTCATACTTTTTTATATGTCAAATCATCGACTATGAGCGCTGCAAATCTGACAAAAAGCTCAGCGATAACACAATACAATGCATTGATTCAAAAACTTAGAAATTGTCTTGGCAGTGTTTGGGTTGGGAGCGAAACTATGAATAAGGACAGTGAGAATCACATTAATCGCCATTATACCTACAGTAGCAATATGCACGATTTTATTATCGTTGTGAATTGCTGGTTTAATTGTATTCATTTGGAGATTAAATATGTTCAATAAAAAAATGTTGCCCGATTAGAATTTTGGTATTTTCCTGCAACGCTGTCAGGTGCAAAAGCACGCTGACAGGTTGAGGAGACGTAAGAAACTCTAAATTATCTTTCCAATTTCCTGATTTTACATTTTCTCAGTTTCTTACTTTCTATTTCCCAACAACAATCTTCTCTCCACCCGTATGGCTCACAAATTCAGGTGCATACTGACATTGAATTGAAGCAATGCCGCTTGTAAACGTACCGCTGTTATTGGCCCAAAGTTCATATTCGAAAACGTAGGTTCCTTTTGGCAAATAAGAGAAAAAGAATTGAGTTGAAGCATCTTTAGTGGTTTGATAATAACAAACACGTTCTTTCCATTCGCAACCTGAACGCTGATTGACAGGTTCAAAGCAGGAAGCACGCAAGTCTTTCAATGCTACAAATTCGAGGTTGCGATCAGTGGATACAACCAGTCTGGTAATAATTTTATCGCCTTTTTTCAGTTCAGTTTGCTCTATCGGAATCATATTTGTTCCTTGTTTTACAAATAACTTTTTGCTTACTTTCAGCGCACCACTTTGTCCCTGAATTTTATCCTGTTCTTGAAAATATTGCCAATACATGGCTCCCCAACCGATGCCTTTATCCGATTTTGTTACAGTCACTTTTCCCATGGCTGGACGAACGTTTGCCACCGGAATGGTTTCTTTGAAATATCCTGTTCCAGCTTCTTTGGAAGTTGGTTGAAGCGTTTTATTGCCCAGTTCAATTTTCACCGAACCCTCGTTGGACAACCAATCACTTCCCTGCAACAACAAGGCATAAATGGCATTGACCGTTGCCGTTGGCGAATCCCAACGCTGGGTTTGTTTTTGTTTGAGCAACCAGATTTTCATTTCATCGATATCGGCAATATTTTTCGAAATTTCTGCATACGCTTCAATAATAGCAGCTTGCACAGCAATCGGACGTTCGTTCCAGAAATATCCCGAAGAGTTTTTTGCCCAATACATGCCAAATTCATCTGTTTTCAATGCATTTTCTTTCAGCGATTTCAGAATATCATTGGCTATCTGCACTTTACCGTTTCGATGTGCCACAACAGCCATCATGGCTTTTCCGTACAAGGTGAAACTTGTCCAGTATTTTTCCGATTGTGAAGTGTAAAATTTTACAGCTTTGATGGCCGCTTCATGCACCGGAATTTCAGGATATTCTGACCGTGTATGCAAATAGAACAATTGCATATTCCCAATACAATTTTCTTTCGCATAATTTTTATTGTACTTTTTGAGTTCAGCAAAATCACGTGAAATTTCCAAATCCAAATAGTTCATGGCTAAGTTGACTTTTGATAGTTGAAAGTTGTTAGCTCCGGTCAATCGTTTAAGTCGAGCTAAATTGAGCATAATTTCCTGCGTAATGTACCGGCTTTCGGGCATTCCTTCGAACCAGGCAAAACCACCATTCGGAGTTTGAAGTTTCATCAGTTTATCTAAATATTGCTGTGCCTGATTTTTCTGCATGTTCAGGTCGAACAGCAAAGCTATTTGACGTTTTTGTTCTGTTTCGTCTTTCGCAGCCATTACCCAGGGTGTTTCTTCCAGCAACATATTTTTTAACTCGGCATTTTTCTGCAAATTCGATATCAACGCATCGCGACTTCCTTTTGCATTTTTCCATTGGTCGAAAACTTTTGCAATTTTCGGATTGGAATTGGCAATAAACGCCGCTAACGAATTAGCATAATAGGCTGTAAAATAATCCAGTGCATTGTCGTTTTCAGGTGCTGAAAGCGTAGGCAAAGCCTGCACAGCGTACCATGCCGGATTCGATGAAAATTCCACCGACAGGTTTTTTGTATCTACTTTCGAACCGTTTTTAAGCAAACTTTCGAAGTTGAACGTGCGGGTTTGATTGCCCCGAATGGTCAACGGCATACTTTCAGTTACTAACACTTTATCGGGCAACACAGGCAAATATTTTTGTTCACCATCGCTGAAACTTCCCGATTCTGCTATTATTTTGCAAATAACCAGTTCCAACTCTGAAAATTCACTCACAGCCCACTCTATTACTTTTGTTTCATTTGCTTTTAATACAATTTGTTTTGCCGCTGCATCTTTCAATTTAATTGGTTTCTCTGTTGCAGGATCAATCAATTCAAACCTAATATTTGCTTTCAACTCCTTTTCCGTGAGGTTAATAACATTGGCACTAAGTATTAATTTATCCGACCGGCGTACAAAA
The DNA here is from genome assembly GCA_964396705.1 of uncultured Paludibacter sp. Classification (GTDB taxonomy): domain Bacteria; phylum Bacteroidota; class Bacteroidia; order Bacteroidales; family Paludibacteraceae; genus Paludibacter. The sequence goes on along the minus strand of CAYNHC010000109.1, from coordinate 589 downwards.
CGCGGCAAATTCATTTGTACCATCAGGTCTTTTTGTGTTACAACCTGCGCTTCACCCTGTCCGAAATATAAATCGGGAGTATGTGCCAACATTTTCACATTCCAGCGCGTCAGACTTTCAGGTGCAGTAAAGGTAAATTTCACATTCCCTTGCGCATCTGTGCGTAATTGAGGATAGAAGAAGGCTGTTTCGTTGAAGTTAGTACGGACTTGAACAGGGTTTGGTTTATCTTCTTTTACTTTTTCAATCCTTTGAAATGCAACTTCTTCTGTTTCTTCAGCATTTACGACAGCTAATCCTGATACTTTGCCTTGTAATGCTTTGTCAATTGATATGTCTTCATTTATCTCAACATCATTTTCGACTACATTTAATATCTCAGTAATTTCTGGTACAGGTGATAAAGAGCCATTTCTAAATACTTTTCGTTTCGTAGTAAATCTAAATATTTCATTGCCTAATAAATTAAAACCAAACCAATTTAATACATCGAACTGATATTCGGTTACATTTTTTTGTTGAAAATCGAAATATACATTGTCGCTACTTGAACTGAAATTATTGGAGGACCAAACCGGAGAATACAAAA
>CAYNHC010000108.1:0-11142 GCA_964396705.1 uncultured Paludibacter sp. | reverse complement strand
TAATATGATTTATTTTTTATCTGATGCTCACCTCGGGTCACGTGTAATTGAAGACTCTCGTGCTCACGAAAAAAAAATTGTTGATTGGCTTGACACTGTAAAAAAAGATGCTGAAAAAATTTTTCTGCTCGGCGATATCTTCGATTTTTGGTTTGAATATCGTACAGTTGTGCCGCGCGGGTTCGTTCGTTTTCTCGGTAAATTAGCCGAATTGGTCGATGCCGGAATTGAAATACATTTTTTTACCGGCAACCACGATATTTGGACTTTTGGTTATCTCGAAACCGAAGTGGGTCTGAAAGTACATCGCAAACCAGAAACTTTCACTTTAAATGATAAAAAGTTTTTTATGGCACATGGCGATGGACTCAATTCAGATGAAAAAGGATTTCACATTATTCGAAAAATATTTCACAACAAGTTTGCTCAACAGCTTTTTAGATTAGTGCCTCCCCAGTTAGGGCAGGAATTCGGATATAAATGGTCGGAGAAGAATCGGGGTGGAATTGTTGGTGCCGACAATGGGTATCAAGGAGAAGAAAACGAGTGGTTGGTAACTTTTGCAAAAAAATATGCCGAAAACCATGATGTTGATTTCATGATTTTCGGACACAGGCATATTGCACTCGATTTACAATTGAAGCATCAAAAACGTGTAGTTATCCTTGGCGATTTTGCTACCATCTTTTCTTTTGGTGTTTTCGATGGCGAAAATTTCTGGCTCGAGTATTTTTAAACAGCTTTGAAGCTCATATCCAGGCTTTTTACTGAGTGAGTCAAAGCTCCAACCGATATATAATCTACACCACATTCGGCATAAGCGCGTAATGTATCGAAAGTGATACCACCGGAAGATTCAGTTTCATATTTTCCACCAATGATTTCAACAGCTTTACGGGTATTTTCCACCGTAAAATTATCGAGCATAATCCGATTGACACCACCAATTTCCATGACCTGAGCAAGTTCGTCAAAATTGCGAACTTCTATTTCAATTTTCAGGTCTTTTCCTTTTGCTTTCAAATATTCTTTAGCGCGATGTATTGCTTTATCAATACCACCGGCAAAGTCAACGTGATTGTCTTTCAGTAAAATCATGTCGTAGAGCCCGATACGATGATTAACACCACCACCTATTTTAACTGCTTCTTTTTCGAGTAACCGTAATCCTGGTGTGGTTTTACGAGTATCAAGCACATTTGTTTTGGTGCCTTCGAGTAACTTTACATATTCGCGGGTGCGGGTAGCAACTCCACTCATACGCTGCATAATATTCAGCATTAAACGTTCAGTTTGCAGCAACGATTGTATTTTTCCTTCCACTACGAAAGCAACATCACCAACTTTAACTTCGGTGCCATCATTTATAAAAACAGTCATTTTCAATTCAGGATCAAATGCCTGAAAAATTTTCCGGGCAATTTCTACACCTGCTAATACACCATTTTCTTTAATTATTAACTGAGATTTTCCAATGGCGGTTTCGGGTATGCACGACAGGGTTGTGTGGTCACCATCGCCAATATCTTCGGCGAACCACAGTTTTATAAGTTGATCGAAATCGTTAGTCATTTGTTGTTTCTATTCTGAGTTGTTGAATTAATGTTTGATTTCCGTTTTTTCGGGTGAGGATATAAACCCTGTAATCACCATTATTTGTTTTCAGTGTGCCGATTGTAAAACTCGAATTTTCTTTGTTTCCATTGTGAAGCACTACAAAAGAACTGACTTTGTTTTTTTTGAAAAAATCGGTAATTATACCTGTAGCTTGTTGTTTGCTGAAAACATCGTTTACTTTTCCAATCACGAGTTCAACATTTACATTCAGTTGTAACGAGAGTTTACCGGCATCGCCATTACTAAGTGCTGTCTTAATTTCTGATGATATTTCGGCTGTTTGTGCATAACTTAAAGGTATTACAAAAGCCAGTATTGCACTGATAAATATAAATTTTATTGTTTTCATATCTTACTTATTTTTTAAGCAAATACACTTTAATATATCAATAATATCGCCAAAAAGTCCCATATTTGCATTGATAATAATAATGGTTTTGCAAAAATACGTTTTTTAAATCTTTGTAACCAAATAATTTTGATTTATTTTAATATAGCAAATAATGCACCAAAGTAATTTCAATCTCTTGCTAATATGAAGATATGTTTGTTAATGATAGGCAAAACTGTTAATTCACAGTTAATTGAGCTCCAGAATGAATATTGGAACAGACTCAAACATTACATTTCTTCCGATTTGGTGGTTATACCTGAGTTGAAAAATACCAAAAACATAACCGAAGAAGAACAGAAGGAAAAGGAAGGTGATTTGTTTCTTAAACAAATTGAATCAAGCGATGAGGTTTTCCTGCTCGACGAGAATGGGAAACATTTTTCATCGGTGGAATTTGCGGCGTTTATATCAAAAAAACAAATTACACTGAATAAACGCATGGTTTTTGTTATTGGTGGTCCGTATGGTTTTGCCCCAAAGGTTTATCAACGAGCCACCGGATTGATTTCGCTTTCGAAAATGACTTTTTCGCATCAAATGATTCGGGTTATTTTTCTCGAACAACTTTATCGTGCAATGACCATCATTAAAGGCGAACCTTATCATCATCAATAAAGAGAGCCAAGAGCCAAGAACCAAGAACCAAGAGCAAAGAACCAAGATCAAAGACAATATTAAATGAAAATAAGCAACACAAACCGAATCCTTTTAATAACATTGTTATTCAGTGTTATGGCTGGTATGTTGTGCGAATTTTTGTATTATTCTTCGCCGCGACAAGTCATTTCTTTAAATAAAATTCAAACTGTTGTCGCTAAAAAGGAAAAGCAAGCTAATAATACAATAAACTTGTTGAGTGAATTAATCAGAAAGAATAAAACCGATTCGTTGATTAATTTTCGTTTTCAAAATAAAGATATTTCGTACTATTTGTATAAAAATAATCAACTGTTTTTTTGGTCTGATAATCATTTAGATATATCAAACTTATCACAATCGGCGACAACAGATTTTCAACTAATTCAGCTATCGAACGCTTATTGTTTAATGAAGTCAGTACAAGTTGATTCCACTCTCCTGGTAGCGTTAATTACAATTAAATATAATTTTCCGTACGAAAACGACAGGTTAATAAATGAATTTACTCAGGATTTTGAAGTTGATAAAAACGTTCAGATTTCTTTGGGAGGTCCAAAAGATCAGTTTGCTGTTTCGGACTCTAGTGGTAAATATCTATTCACACTTACTCTGCCTGATACTCCCATTTATAATAACTTCATTGGATTTATTGGATTTGGATTACACATTCTGTCCTTCTTGCTTTTATTAATTCTTTATATAAGGTTTGCCGGACTTTTAAATAAAAATGAGATTTCAATCAAATTTTTTATTGTGCTTACCTCTGTAGTCGGTTTAATTACAGGCATTTGTTTGTATTTTAATATCCCTTCGTTATTGTTTTGGGATAAGATTTTTAATTCCTATCAGTATGCTTTCAATCCTTTTTTATCAACTTTAAGTCATTTATCAATAGTCACTTTGTTCTTTTTAGCTGCATGTAGTGTGTTCTATTTTCAGGTAAAAAGAGAGAAAACAATTGCAAAATCGAAGAATTTCATCTTCCAGTTAATATTCGGACTCTATTTTTTGTTGATTTATAATTTGATCGGAAGTTTAACTTATCACTCTAGTATTCAATTAAATATTCTTCAATTTAATGATTTTTCTTTTCCTTCAATTTGGTTGCATTTTCTGATTTTGCTTTGGGGGATTGGGTTGGCATTGTTGTTTTTCAAAACACATAATTTGTTAAACAACAAGCAAAAATTAAGATCATTCATTCTAAATGATATATACATTTTCATTATTATTGTTTTAATATACTCATTATTCTGGCCACAGGATTTACTTCAGATTTCGATTTCATTTGTTGTTTTGCTGTTTGCTTTTTATTTGTCGTTTTTAGCCCGACGACGAAAGAATTTATATTATTTTCTGTCGCTTTGGGTGCTGGTTTATACATTGTTTTTTGTGATTAACTCATTGTTATTCAATAGCGAAAAGAAATTAAGCAAATACAAAATCCTTGCTCAGAATATAATGATTAATGGTAATACCGAGAATGACAGTATGACCGAAATTATGCTCGAGGAGTTGGATTTGCAACTTTCAAAAGATGCGAAAATCAGAAAATTGGCATCTAATCCTGATTCGACACTTGTGGCCAACGAGTATTTAAACAAAACTTACCTGAGAGGTTTCTGGAATAAATACGATATGCGTTTGAATATTGCCGCGCCGTTTTCAGAATTATATTTACAGTACAATGAATTTACAGGTAGGGTAGGGACCAAGCTCAAGCATACTCATTTTTACAGTGTACCTACCTCTAAAAAAACAATGTCATATCTTGGGGTTTTTCAGACGCAAAACAATAAAGGGGATTCTATCTATTTTTATATGGAGTTTTATCCCCGGAGAAATTTCAAAAGTTACAGTTTCCCCAATTTATTGATTACCTCTATACCCGATATACAGACACAATTGGGCATTGGAATAGCGAGTTACGAAAACAATAAATTGGTTTATTCCTCAGGTACTATCGGTTTTCCTGAAAATATTAATTTTATAACCAAACAGAAATCGGAGTTTTACAAGATTCCCTATGCCGGTAAATTATTTTATGTTTATCAGCCGGATTCAGTAAATAAAATCTTGATTTGCGAGCAAAAACCTACTACTTTTACCGATTACCTGTTTTATTTTTTATATACTTTTCTGGCATTCTTTGCTGTAAGTTCATTTATCATTTGGCTGTTTCTGTTTTTTAAACGTAAAAGAAAGTTACGTATAGGTTTTACATCTAAATTTCAATACGTATTTATCGCGCTTTTGGTCGTTAGTTTTTTGGGCATTTTTTATGTTTCAGTCAATTATATTGAACAGAATTATAAAGACGAGCAGATTATTCACATTGAGAATAAAAAGAAATATATTCAAAAGGCGCTTCAGAATTCGTATTATTGGACTCAGCATCTGACGAATATTAATACGCAAGCCCTGAATTTCGATTTACAGGAGCTTTCGTATATCTATCAAACAGATATTCACGTTTTCGATAATTACGGTGTTTTAATTGGAAGTTCACAACCTCTTATTTTTAATAAAAATCTTATTGGGAAACAGATTTCACCTATGCCTTTTTTCTCCGGAAAATCAGACATGACTCAATATGAACATATAGGTAAATTGAATTATCTGACCGCATATACCGATTTTTATAATGGAGATTTTATGCAGATTGGCTTTATTGCAGTGCCACAGTTCTTTAGTCAGGACGAAATGAGAACTGAAATTGAAGGATTTTTAGCTGTAATCATTCATATTTATCTGATAATTATTGTTTTAGTGATATTCTTAAGTTTGTTTATCGGAAGGCAACTTTCGGCTCCTCTCATAATGATTGAGAATAAGCTTAAAAAGATGCGGTTTGGTCACCGAAACGAAAAAATTGAATATCAGACTAATGACGAGATCGGTCAATTGGTGGCACAATATAACCGTACGGTTGATGATCTTGAGAAAAGTGCAAAACTGCTTGCACAATCCGAAAGGGAATCTGCCTGGAAAACCATGGCGCGTCAGGTAGCTCATGAGATAAATAATCCGTTGACACCCATGAAATTAACCATTCAGCAACTTCAACGAACTAAAAATTTGAATGACGAAAGGTTTGATGAATATTTCGAAAAATCAACTAAAACGCTGATAGAACAAATCGATAATCTTTCGCGTATTGCCGGAACATTTTCAAATTTTGCCCGAATGCCGGAAGCACATTTCGAACGTGTGGATATTGCTGCCCGCTTATATTCTGTCGTTCAGTTATTTGAGCATAGTCACGAACAAATTAAATTTGAATTTACAGGAAATAAAAGCGATGTTTTTGTCTTTGCTGATCCGGAACAACTGGTTCAGGTTTTCAATAATTTGCTGAAGAATGCTATACAGTCTATTCCTCCAATGCGGGAAGGTTTGGTGAAGATTATTCTTACTCAGAATGCAAAGGAAATCATTATAGAAATTAAGGATAATGGAGCAGGTGTGCCTGAAGAATTACAGGATAAATTATTTGTGCCAAATTTTACAACCAAAAGTACCGGAATGGGTCTGGGTCTTACAATAGCCAAAAATATTATCGAAAATACAGGTGGAAATATTTCTTTTTCAACAAAGGTAAAAATTGGGACTACTTTCAAAATTGTTTTACGGAAAGAAAACTAAACAAAATTCTCCCCCTTTGTGGGTTGGGGGGCTGAGTATTTGCCTATTTTCTCAACCTCAAAATTTCAGGATTTTCTACAATATATTTTGTAGCAGCACTGTAACCATACTGATAAATGCTCTGATAAGCATCAAAACTGAACTCGTTGTGTTTGTCTATTGCACTGGATTCAATCAGAAAACGGCACATTTCACGTCCTTCTTTTGAATTTTGATGCTGCATAGCCCGAACTGAACAGGCAAGGGTATCAATTGGTTTGCTTAACGATTCAGGAATTCTGTGCGGTATAACATCCACTCCAATGATTGTTTGACAATAATCTTCAAGTCCCTGAGCAGGAAAGTTATTCAATAAACCACCATCTATGTAATAATCTTCTTCGTATTTTATGGCTTCAAAAAGTCCAGGAATACTTGCCGATGCTGCTAACCACATATCAAGTTCATTTCCTGTATGAATAATTTCCCATTCGGATTTGGTTAAATTCACAACGCAGATATGCATGTGTTTTTTCAATTGATCAAAACTGTTGTGCGGTATAAGTTCTTTAATCAATGACCTGAGCATATTGTGATTTGATAATCCTGATTTCAGAAATGCTGGATGAAAATTCATTAATTTGGTGATTTTATACAATTTGTCGTTTTTTATCAATTGCATCATTTCGGTTGGTGTATAACCTGCGCAATACAAAGTCCCGATTATTGCTCCCATGCTTGACCCTGCAACATGATCAGGATAAATACCATGATCTTCCAATGCCTGAATTACTCCAATATGTGCCAATCCAAGTGCTGCTCCTCCACTCAGACAGAGTCCAAGTGAATTATTCTCTGTTGAACTTAAAAATAAATCTTTAAAAAATCCCATAGCTGTAAGTTGTTTATTAGTTATTAAATCTATTATTTTCAAGAAATTGTTAAGGGAATGAAAAACTTTATGAAGTTATGTGTTTGAAACAATTATTTAAAGTAATTTTGTGATAAATGCAGAGAATCAGAATGTCAGATTTGACTTTTTTTACTTTCTCTAATCACAAAAATTATACCCGAAACAACAATTCAATAACAAATGAAAAAGTTTAATATTATTTTCTTTTTGGTTTTTATAAGTCAGTTAGGATTTGCAAATTTGTTATACGATATTACTGATGGCAAATTCCGACCTAAACGATTCGAGACAATAAATTCGATGAAAGATGGTGAATATTATACATCGATGGTTAATAATAATGCAGTTGTAAAATATAGTTACAAAAATACGACTTTAGTGGATACTGTGTTCAGCGTTTCGAGAATAAAAAAAATAAAACTTGAATCAATTGCCGGCTATATTTTCAGCCCGAATGAGCAAAAACTATTGGTTTACAACAATGTGAAATATCGTTATCGCCGTACATTCACTGCCGACTACTATATTTACGATATAAAGAGAAATGAATTGACACCCCTTTCGGACGATGGTTCACAAGAGGTTCCTTTGTTTTCGCCGGATAGCCGTTACATTGCTTTTGCACGGAAAAATAATTTGTTTATGAAGAAACTCGATTTTAATACCGAGTTGGCTATAACAAAAGATGGCGAACCCGGAAAAATAATTAACGGTACACCCGATTGGGTATATGAGGAAGAGTTTGAGAAGACACGTTGTTTTGAGTGGAGTCCTGATAGTAAGTTACTTGCGTTTGTGAAATTCAACGAAACAGATATTCCTGTTTTTTCATTTCAGAAATTTAAGTCCGAAAACTCATCGAATAAAGATATTGAACTTTATCCTCAATTGTTTACATTTAAATATCCCAAAGCAGGTCAGTCTAATTCGAAAGTAAATGTTTGTGTTTACGATGATTTTTACAAAACTACTAAAGTTATGAAAATTAACGAAGATGATCAGGATATTTATATTCCCCGCATTCAGTGGTCAAATACTCCTGAACAGTTATTCGTTTATAAACTGAACCGGAATCAGAATAGATTGGATATGTTGTCGGTAAATCCAAAATCAACCCTTTCGAAATTGTTTCTGCGTCAGGATGATAAATATTATATCGATTACGAAAATATTGACCACATACAATTTACAGCCGATAATCAATATTTTTATGCCGTGAGTGAACAAGATGGTTATCGTCATATTTATCAGTATAAAATGAATGGTACTTTGGTAAAACAAATCACCAAAGGCAATTGGGATGTTACGGATGTTTACGGTTACGATGATGTAAAAAAGATGCTCTATTATCAGTCAGCAGAGGTTTCACCTTTACAACGCGATATTTATGCTGTTGATGCAAAAGGAAAGAAAACCAGACTTACCGATGGAAATGGAACGCATGTGGCAACATTTAATTCAACTTTCACCTATTTTACCGATAATGCATCAACTGTAAAAACGCCAAATGTCATAACCCTGCGTACTTCAACAGGTTCACAAGTAAGGGTGCTTGAACAAAATAATGCGTTGGAAAAAGCATTTAAAGAGCTGAACTTACCTTCAAAGGAGTTTTTTAGCTTTACAACCGGCGAAAACATAAAGCTGAACGGCTGGATGCTAAAACCTTCTAACTTTGATGTCAATAAAAAATATCCTGTATTATTGGTACAGTACAGTGGTCCTAACTCACAACAGGTACTCGACAAGTGGAGTGTCGATTGGGAATATTACTTGGCCTCGAATGGATATGTTGTGGTTTGTGTTGATGGGCGGGGAACGGGTGCACGAGGAGCCGAATTTCGTAAATGTACCTATCAGCAAATGGAATTGCCGGAAGCAAATGATCAGGTTGAAACTGCTAAATACGTAGGAAAATTGTCATTTATCGATAAAACCCGAATTGGAATATGGGGTTGGAGTTATGGCGGTTCGATTACTTTAATGGCCATGAGTACCGGAGAAGAAGTTTTCAAAGCAGGAATTGCTGTTGCGCCTGTTACTGACTGGAAACTTTATAACACGGCTTATACTGAGCGTTTTATGCGACGTCCGCAGGAAAATTTTAAAGGTTACGAAAAAACATCCGCGCTGTTAAGAGCCGATAAATTAAAAGGCTATTTGCTTATGGTGCACGGAACTGCCGACGATAATGTGCATGTTCAAAACACACTATTGTATGCCGATAAATTGGTTGAAGCAGATATACAATTCGAAATGCAACTTTATACTGATAAAAATCACAGCATATTGGGCAAACAAACCCGTCGGCATTTATATACACGTATGAGTGAATTTTTATTCAAAAACTTATAGTTGACATTATTTTATCCGTAAATTGATACTGATTCATGCAAAAACAATGTTGTAAAACATTTTTTCAATTAATTTTATCCTCAAGTATAGAGCCGAAAAGTATTAACTTTGCAAGTCTTTTTATAACAAAAATATTATTACTTAAATCATTTTATTAATAAAATTCATTTAATATGACAACAGAACAAAAAAATTATGCATTGCCAATTGCAATGATGTTTGCCTTATTTTTTATGATTGCTTTTGTTACCGGCTTACCAAGTCCTATGGGAGTAATCGTTGCAAAACAATTCGGAGCAACAAATTTTGAATCACAGTTAGGATTTTTAGGTAACTTCCTGGCTTATGCATTTATGGGCATTCCGGCAGGTATTATGCTAAAGAAATGGGGGTACAAAGTAACTGCTCTCGCAGCTATTGCAGTAGGTTTCATGGGCGTTGGCGTTCAGTTCCTTTCAGGTCAGGTTGGCGTTTTTAGCGTGTATCTTATCGGAACATTTATTTCCGGTTTTTCAATGTGTATGTTAAATACAGTTGTTAATCCAATGCTTAATACCCTTGGTGGTGGCGGAAATTCAGGTAATAAATTATTGCAATTCGGTGGATCAATCAACTCAATCGGAGCAACCATTACTCCAATGTTGGTAGGTTACTTGATGGGAGCTGAAGCCGGACGTACTATCGAAAAGGCAAATCCTGCGCTTTTTCTTGCCATGGGTATTTTTGCTTTAGCATTTATCGTACTGTCATTTGTGAAAATTCCGGAACCACATAAAGAAACTGCTGCCGAACGTAAAGTAAAACATGCACATAGTCCTCTTTCATTCCGTCATTTTATTTTTGGAGCAATAGCCATTTTTATTTATGTTGGTATCGAAATAGGAATCCCAAGTACTGCCAATCTTTACATGACAGCTCAAGCAGGTTCAGCCAATCCGGGTTTAGGAATTGATGCAACCGTAGCAGGTAGTATTGTAGGAGTATATTGGTTATTAATGTTAGTCGGACGATTGTTAGGTGGTTTATTGGGATCGAAAATCTCGAGCAAAACAATGCTTTTAACTGTTTCTTCAGCAGGATTATTCTTTATTTTACTTGCCATTCTTATTCCGGCAACAGTTACCGTTACAATACCTATTTTATTAATTAAAGTGCCGTTAAGTGTTGTTTTCTTAGTAATTTGTGGTTTATGTACCTCCATAATGTGGGGTGGAGTTTTCAATCTGGCTGTCGAAGGTCTTGGGAAATACACTGCTGCTGCTTCCGGTATCTTTATGGTAATGGTTATGGGTGGTGGAATTGTTCCATTAATTCAGGGATGGGTTTCAGATCATTTTGGTTATATAAATAGTTACTGGGTAATGTTTGCATGTCTGGCTTATATGTTGTGGTATGCACTTGTAGGTTGTAAAAACGTAAATAAAGATATTCCTGTAGAATAATAAATTATTAATTATTTCATGTTTCGGGTTTCGTGTTGAATAAAACGCGAAACGCGAAACTTGAAACACGAAACAAAAAAAATGGAAAAACCTTATGTAATTGGTATGGATATGGGCGGAACAAACACCGTTTTTGGTATTGTTGATGCCCGTGGAAC
>CAYNHC010000107.1:4305-11346 GCA_964396705.1 uncultured Paludibacter sp. | reverse complement strand
ATTATGTTTTTTTCGAGTAATTGAAGACGCTTCAAACTGCTGTTTAAATTTGCCACCAAATTGCGCACTTCACGCTCTATGTTGCGCTCTAATTCTGCTTTGCGGAGTAAAACCTGTTCCAACGATGTTTTTGCAACATTTACCTTGGCTCTGTTTTCACCAAAATCCAAAATAGGTACTTTCACCGTTAGCCCAATCCCAAAACCCGGGGAATTTAAGTAGGCCTGATAAACATTATTTATAGAACTTGAAATTGAACTGTTGATAGGCTGTTGATAATAGCCATTGTTTCCATACGATAGGTCAATGGCACTCTGAATCATTCCATTCGATTTTTCTTTTTTTACATTAAGTTTACTCTGTTCAATATTAATTTCCTGTTCTCTGATTTCGAGGCGGTTTTGCATTGCAAGTTTTACTGCCTTATCCGGATCAATAATCACAATGTTGTACTTGAATTCATTTTTTACTATCACACTATCATTAAAATTAATCCCAATCAGCTGTTTAAATTCGTTGTGCGAATTTGCCAAATTTACAATTGCCAAGTCGTAATTATTTTGTGCTTCGGCCAAATCCACTTCCATTTGTAAAGCATCTACTTCTTTTATCAATCCTGCTTTGTACTTGCTTTGTGAAATATTGTATGCTTCTTTTTGTCGTTCAAAATTTGCTCGTGAAATTTCAGAACCTTTTTGCTCGTATAATAAATTGTAAAACGAGTTGCTAACCTGATAAATCAAATTTAATTCTTCCCTTTTCAGCTCTTTTTTTGATTTTTCATAATTTAGCTCTGCAAGCTTTAATGATGATTTTATTTCGTTATATCCGTAAATTGATTGTAAAGGTTGAGTAAAACCCACGGTTGTATAAAGGTTTGGATGACTTTCATTAAGGCGGTAGTCGTTTTCATTGCCTATTCCGGTTCTCACATATAATTTACCATCCGTTGGTAATGGTTGACTTATATTCAAATAAGTTCTGTAATCAAGTGTATGGCTTAAATAGTAAGTTACAGAAGTGCTGGTTCTATGCTCAGTAATCTTTTTTGAATACTGGGGTAGAACAAAGTTAAGGTCAATATGTGTTTTAAGCCGGCTTTTTGCTTCTTTGAGTCTGTATTCTGCAATTTTAAAATCCTTTTCAAGATTAAGCATATCGAAACTCTTTTCTTTGGCTATATTAATGCTTTGTTGTAAATCCAAATCATATATTTCCGCTTTCAACGAAACAAGTTGAACTGCCAAAACCAGTAAAATGACATTAATTTTTTTCATCTTAAATTATTAGAGATTGGTTTTTACTTTAGGATTAATTGTATCCGAATGAATGCGACCGTCTTTAATATATATTGTCCTGTGCGCATAATCGGCTATTTCCTGTTCGTGCGTAATAAGAATAATGGTGTTTCCCTCTTTGTGCAAATCTTCGAAAAGTTCCATTATTTCATCGCCAGTTTTAGAGTCGAGAGCGCCGGTTGGTTCATCTGCTAATAAAATTCCCGGTTTCGATACCAATGCACGCGCAATTGCTACTCGTTGTCTTTGTCCACCGCTGAGTTCTGTTGGTTTGTGTTCCATGCGTTCAGTCAGACCCACTTTATGAAGCGCTTGTTTTGCCCGGTCGTGTCGGTCGTGTTTATGTACACCTGCATATACAAGCGGTAATTCTACGTTTTGCAAGGCAGTAAGTTTCGGTAGCAAATTGAAATTCTGAAAAATAAATCCTATTTCTTTGTTTCTCATCGCCGAAAGTGCATCATCATCGAGTTGACTAACATCATGCTCATTGAACAGATAATTTCCGGATGTTGGAGTATCCAAACATCCCAGAATATTCATTAGCGTCGATTTTCCTGACCCCGATGGTCCCATGATAGCTACATATTCGTTTTTCTGAATTTTCAGATTAATTCCCATGAGCGCCGGAACATGCAGCTCACCCATGATGTAGTCTTTATTTAAATCTTTAATTTCGATTAACACAATATTTTTATTTACAATTTTTCTATTTACAATTTACAATTGGAATATCTCCAAAAACTTGAAACTTTACAAACTTTCAAACTTTTTAACTCTTCTCTCTACTCATACCTTATCGATTCAATTGGCTTCAGATTTGCGGCATTTTTGGCGGGCAAATATCCGAAACTGATACCTACGATTACCGAAAAACCAAACGCTATAAGTATTGAATAAAGCGGTATCACGGTTTTTATATCAGTAAAGAGCGAAACGGTTAACGAAAGACTGACACCTAATATCACGCCGATAATTCCACCGGTAATGCTTATGGCAACGGCTTCAGTAACAAACTGGCTCATAATATCTGATTTACGCGCTCCTATAGCCCTTCGGATACCAATTTCGCGAGTTCGTTCCATAACTGTGGCAAGCATAATATTCATAATGCCAATACCCCCGACAACCAATGATATGGCTGCAATAGCACCCAAAAGGAAGTTGTAAATCTGACGTTCTTTCTCTTCCTGGCGTAATAATTCGTAGGGAATAACTATGCTGTAATCTTCGTTATTAAAATGATGACGTTTTAAAATGCCATCCACAAGTTTCGATGCTTCAACGAGTTTATCAGAACTTTCAACCTGAATTGTAATTTGCTGTATTTGACTTGCTAATATGTTTTCGTGTGTAAAGCGGTTTAGGAAAGTAGTAAGCGGGACGTAAATATCAGTGTTTAAATCACGGGCAGCCAATTCGCCCACAGTTTCGGTAAATAATGTTTTCGATTGCAACACCCCGATAACTTCGAGCCACTGATCTTCCACTTTCACCATTTTACCCACAGGATCTTCGCCCCGGAAAAGTGTAGTTGAAACTCCGGCGCCCAACACACACACTTTTAGATTTTTAGTGTAATGGTCGTTCGAAATAAAATCACCCTTATCGGTTTTGTAGTTCATCATTTCAATAAATTCAGGTGTTATTCCAATGACAGTCGATTTGGATGATTTGTCGCCGTACTTTACTTCAGCATCAATTTCCGATTGTGAAGCTGTACGCACTACACCCGGAACAATTTCTTTAATAACAGCAGCATCCTGCAATGATAATCCCTGCGAAAACTTTGCCCTCACTTCTTCCAATTCTTTGTCGGCTAATTTCTTTTCGCGTACAATGATATTGTTTACACCCAAATCCTGGTATTTTGCTATTGCTTCACGTTTTGCTCCTTCGCCAATCGAAAGCATGGTGATAACTGAAGCCACGCCGAAAATAATACCGAGCATGGTAAGAAATGACCGGAATTTATGATCGATTAAGGCGCGAAGTGCAACCCTGATATTTTCTTCGTATTGCATTATATTTTAATTTGTTATGAATTCGCAACTTACTGTCATTCCCGGTTTCAATCTTTCGTCCGGTTTTAGAATTTTCACTTCCACATCGAATACTTTTTGCTTCGACTTTTCTTCTTTTAACCTACATAATTTGCTTATATAAGCCACTTCGCCATCAAAACTAACTTTGGGTAAAGCATCTAACCGGATTAAAACCTTTTGTCCCTGTTGAATTTTCAAAAAATCGTTTTCACTAACTGTTGTGTTAACCTTCATCCATGTTAAATCAGGAACATTGCCCATATTTGTTCCCGGATAAATTTCATCCCCAACTTTTAGCATTTCGCGGGTTCGGCGGTTTACTCCAACCTGAAATATACCGGAAATAGGTGTGCGTATCACCAATTTTGGCAAAAGATCGTAGGCACTTTTTATTTCGCTTTTCAGGCGTTCGACTCTTATGCGCTGTATTTTCAGATCGGATGATTCTCCTATCTTATTTAACTCAGACACTTTCTTTACTTTCTCAAAATTAATTTTAGCCTGATCGAACTCTAATTGTTTTATTTTTTTTGTTTTGTCCGATTCGAAACGTGAAGATTCCAATTCTAATTTTTTCAGGTTAAAACCTGCTGTTTCGTTCTTCATGTTCGACTCTAAATCGCTTCTTCGGTTACTTTGGTCAACTAATAATTTTTGGAATGCAGCTTTCTGAGTTTCTAATTCACTTTCGCGATCGATAATATATTTTTTTATTTCGGTCGGGTCAAGTTGAATGATTGAATCTCCTGCTTTTACTACTGTGCCATGTTTTAGTATCCCGATTATTTTCATCTGATACCAATTACGTCCATATCGGGGTAAAACGAACGACCGTGAATCAACCGCAGCCAATTCCCCTGTCTCGACTATTTTATTGCCACCTTCAGCATCTGTTTTAGCGCTGGTATTGTCGGAAATTTTACTGCACGATGTGTAAGCGAATATCAAGAAAAGTCCGAAAGTAAAAATGAATCTCTTTTTCATACTTATTCCTCCTTTTTTACTTCAGTATTTTTCTTTTCTTCAGTTTCAAAAGGATTGGAAAGCGCAACTTTGTCATTTACTTCCAATCCACTGGTAACGATAATATAATCGGAATTGCTAGATGAGGTTACAATCGGAGTTTTTTCGTATCCTTTTGCCGTCTTTTTATATACAAAAGTTTCTGCTCCCTCAGTCTGAACCGCATCAATTGGAAGCAAAAGTGCATTTTCAATTTTTCCAAGAATGATCCTGCAACTAACTGTAAGCCCCGGAAGCAATTTTTCGCTTTTCTCGTTGATATTAATTTCTACCGGAAAAACTTTTATTTTCGATGCTCCATCCTTACTTACAGCCAGATTGGCCACTGAGGTTACACTTCCAGTATAAACACTATCTGAAAACGCATCAGGTTTAATTTCGACTTTCAATCCTTTAGATATTTTCGAAATGTCAACCTCATTAATTTTAACTATTGCCCTGAGTTTTGAAAGATCAGGAAGTTGAATTAATGGAAAACCCGACCAGGTTTGGTCTCCAATCTGAAATTTGTTATTCGTACTCCAGTTACGGTTGATAATTGCAATTCCTGATGATGGTGAAATCAGAAATAGTTTACCCAGGGTTTCGTTGGCTTCATTGAGGCGGGCTTTGTCCTGTTCGATGGATAGTTTTTTTTGCTTTATTTCTTCTTTCTGAATTTTAATCCGGTTCTCAATTTGCTCTTTTGCACGCGCAAGTGCAATGTTGGCTTTTTCAAGATTCAGTTGAATTTCTTTTCGTTTAATATCGGCTTCGTAACTTGCCGATTCGAAACGGATTTTTGAAATTTCGTATGAGATATTTGTTACTTTGTAGTCAGCTTTCAGTTCTTCCATATCGGATTGATGTTGCGCTTCTAACTTTTCAAGTTCGGCAATGTTCATGTCAAGGCGCGACTCTGCATCCACCACTCCCTTGCTCACTTCAGATGGGTCAAAAATAACAAGCGTATCACCTTTGATGACTTCTTTCCCGTCTTTTACCATTTGAGTAATTTTCATGTTTCCGTATCGCCACGAAATTACTGGAGCAGTGATATTGGTTGAGTTAATAGCTTCAATTTCGCCTTCTTCATAAATTTCAAGATAAAGTGTTCCTAATGTTACTTTACCTACTGCCACTTCCCTGGCTTCATCTTTTTTACTACACGAAAAAATAAATTGTGTAAGCAAAAAAATTACGATAATTAATCGAAAGTGATTTCTCATTTTGAATGTTGTATGTTATTTTGTTTCGGGGTTTTTATTTTTCAATGACTTTTTTGTTATACTGTCAGGGAGTAATTTTTTGTGATTGATTATTGCTGCCTGGGGTTTTGATAAAGCAATTCGTTCGTTCTTTTTAAGACCTTTCGTTATAACGGCTTCTTTAGGTGATGAAATTCCTGTTTCAATCTGTCGTTCCTCAAATCCATTTTTGTTTTTTACATAAACCACTTTCATCGAATCTTCTTCAAAAATAGCCACCTGAGGTATAACTATTGCATCAGGAACTCTTTTTAGCATCACCCGACACTCGGTACTTAGCCCTGGTCCCGGAATCACAATGAAACTATCAACAGTGGCTTCAATTTCAAAAAATTTTACTTTCGAATTCTCTGAAATGGGTTGACCAACAGGGGCTTTCTTGGTAATTTTTCCCCACGCTTTATTTTCAGGCATTGCATCGAAGCTATACTCAACCATATCATTTACGTTGATACGCTTGTAGTTACCCTCTGAAGCTGATATTTTTACTTTCATCACATTAAGTTCAGGCATGTTTATCAGTGGCATTCCTTCCCACACATTATCACCCTCAACAATTTTTTGGCTACTGAAATAACTAATTCCACGAATGACCATTCCACTTTGCGGTGCTTTGACAGTAAGTTCTTCTGTTTTTTCTTTGGCCATTTTCAAACGCATTGTTGCACGCTGTATTTCCATTTCAATACGACGCAGTTCGGAGCGTTGAATTGCTTGGAGGGCTTTAATTTTTTTGCTAAACCGATTCTTTTCGATTTCAATTTTTTGGAGTTCCAGAATTTTAATCCTGCGTTGATTTTCCGATAGAAATTTAAGTTGTAAAGTGTCGAGCCGCGCAATAGATGTTTCCGCATCGTTCGATTTTACCTGTGCTTCAAGTAGCGCGGATTGCATGTTGTGTTGTGATTTTAATATGTTGAGATTGGCTTCTGCATTCATTAGCATGGTATTCGCTTCATCATACATTGTAGAGATATTTTTGTCATCGATAATGCACAGCACATCGCCTTGATTTACAAAACTACCATTTTCGACAATAAATGTTATTTTACCTTCAATTCCGGGAGGACAGTTTAAGTTCAGTGTTTTAACCGGTTCAATAAAACCATCTACAGTTAGTACATCTTCAAAGGTCCGCAACAAAACCGTATAAGTCGATACAGGGATTTTTTCATCCTTTCCGCATGAAAAAAGTGTAAAAACAATCAGATAAAATAGGAAGTATAATAATTTATTCACTGAAACGATCTTGAATGATTAAATGCTTTGTAAATTAACAGCATTAATCCCGATTTATTGAATTATAATGTAAATATTTATACAATTATTGCAAATTTAATATCAATTTATAATATTGAAATAATTTTCGTTTTCAAATTTTATTAACAATAGTATTTCAAATAATAATAAAAAAGCATCAACCAGAAT
>CAYNHC010000107.1:0-4205 GCA_964396705.1 uncultured Paludibacter sp. | reverse complement strand
GTAGCTACGCGAATATCCATTTTCATAAAATCGTCGAAAGCCACATTTTCTTTTACTGCATTCGGTTTGTAAGCCGCTGTTTCGTTGGCCAATTTTGTATCCTGTAATTTTTGAACCTGAGCAGCTATAGTTTCGTCTTCAATTTTTTCAAATAGTAATTCGGGTGTACCCAGTTGATCGCCGGCTTTCAGCAAATCAATCCGTCCCAGTTCTTTCCAATCGAAGGTAGAAAGATTCAGCATCGTGCGCAACTTAGCTGACGTAAATGGTAAAAATGGTTCGAAGGCAATGGCCAGATTAGCAGCAATTTGTAAGCTTAAATGCATAATGGTTGCCACACGATCCATATCAGTTTTGGCCACTTTCCATGGTTCGGTGTCGGCCAGATACTTGTTACCGATACGCGCTAAAGTCATGGCTTCTTTTTGAGCATCGCGGAAGCGGAAATTGTTGAGTAATTTCTCCACATCGGCTTTTACGTTTACAAATTCATCGAGCGTTTGCTTGTCGTACTCGGTTAGTTCGCCTAACGCAGGCACTTTGCCAACGTAGTATTTTTGTGTAAGCACCAATGCACGGTTGATAAAATTACCAAATATGGCTACCAACTCGTTGTTATTGCGTGCCTGAAAATCTTTCCATGTAAAATCGTTGTCTTTTGTTTCGGGAGCGTTAGCAGTTAACACATAACGTAAAACGTCTTGTTTTCCGGGAAAATCTTCCAAATATTCATGCAACCAAACTGCCCAGTTGCGCGAAGTTGAAATTTTATCGCCTTCGAGATTCAGAAATTCGTTAGCAGGTACATTATCGGGCAAAATATACGAACCCTCGGCTTTCAACATGGCAGGAAACACAATGCAGTGGAAAACAATATTGTCTTTTCCGATAAAGTGGAGCAGACGGGTTTCGGGATCTTTCCACCATTTTTCCCAGCTATCTGGCAAAAGTTCTTTGGTGTTCGAGATATAACCAATCGGTGCATCGAACCAAACATAAAGTACTTTACCTTCGGCACCTGCTACCGGCACAGGAATTCCCCAATCGAGGTCGCGACTAACGGCCCGTGGTTGTAAGCCCATGTCGAGCCAGCTTTTGCATTGTCCATATACATTGGGTTTCCATTCTTTGTGATCTTCCAAAATCCATTGGCGCAACCATGCTTCGTGCTGATCCAGTGGCAAATACCAGTGTTTGGTTTCCTTCATCACAGGAGCAGAACCGCTGATAGCCGATTTGGGATTAATCAAATCTGTAGGACTTAATGACGTTCCGCACGATTCGCATTGGTCGCCATAGGCATTTTCGTTGCCACAATGCGGACATTTTCCGGTAATATAGCGGTCGGCCAGGAATTGTTGCGCCGTTTCGTCGTAATATTGTTCGCTGCTCTGAATTACAAAACCGTCTTTTTCGTTGATAGTTTTAAAAATTTCGGAAGCCAGCTCTTTGTGTGTTTTGGAAGTGGTGCGCGAATAAATATCGAACGAGATACCAAACTCCTCGAACGATTTTTTGATAATTCCGTGATAACGATCCACAATGTCCTGTGGCGTAACTCCTTCTTTTTTTGCTTTTATGGTAATAGGCACCCCGTGTTCGTCGGAACCGCCTATAAAAAGCACATCTTCGCCTTTGAGGCGCAGGTAGCGCACATAAATATCGGCTGGCACATATACTCCGGCTAAGTGACCAATGTGAACAGGTCCGTTGGCATAAGGTAATGCCGAGGTGACTGTGGTACGTTTGTAGTTATTCATCTAATTATTTCGTGTTTCGCGTTTATCTCCCTTCGGTCGATGACCGTTGGTTTGTGTTTCGGATGTGATTCTCAATTAATCCCACATCCTTAATTCTTAATTATAAATTATTCTCCGTGTCTTTGTGACTCCGTGTTTAGAGGTCTTTTGTCTTTGTTCTTTGCTCTTTATTCTGAAAAAGGAATGCAAAGATACAGATTTTCATTTAAAATTGAACTTTGGACGGAGAGCAATTATAGTCATTTTCTTCCATCGGAGCAAAGGGGGGAGTCCTTCCTCTCTTGCTCTGAAAAAACAACTATACTAGTCTGTCGTCAAAGTTGCATTTACTAATTGAATTCACAGTTTGTTTAATAATGCTTTAGTTTTTAATATACCTCTACTTGTATATACTTTTCGATAAAATAAATTTGTAAATCATTTACCCATAAAATTAATCAGGAAGAACCTGAAATTTGACCTCAGAGACTTGACCTTTAACCATACCTATTTGCGTTAACTCCACGCCTGCGAAATTATTTAAAGGTCTTCCTGTTTCTGAAATATTTTGAGTAAAAAGTGGCTTGTCATTTACAAAAATGGAAATCTGATCACCAGTTTTTTCAATTTAAGTTTATTACTTACAGAGCCTATTTTGTCGAGGCCATTAATTGCATCTGAAAATACCCATCCTGTTTCAGTAGATTTTAAAAAGGGTGTCCATTGGTTAGTTGCATAACTGAACATACCTAAGTAAAATGTTTTATAACTAGGACTAATTATAAATAAAAGCCAATCTGCGGCTCACGAGCAGCTTCAGCCGCATTATCCGCTTAAATTTTGGCATCAATTTTATCCATTTCCATCTGTGCTATAATGGCTTTTTTCTGTTTTTCGGTTTCCACCACTACATTGCCCTGTTTACGTCGCTTTATCATGTCAAAAAACTCATTCAAGGCCTTTTGATCCATTTTAAATCCAGATGTATTGATGCTTTGGCTTAGACCGGTACTACAGTTGGTTTCCCTGTATTATTTGAAAAGCCTGGTCACGCTGGTACTGGTAGTATTCGGCGGTGATAGTGCCCTGACTGTAGGCAAGGTTTGCTGCAAGTAGCATTGTAAGTAAGGTGAGTAGTCACATCGTATTTTATTTATCAGATAAAGTAATGATCATTAAAACTGCAAGGTATAATTATCTAAATTTAGCTTTTTGATTTTATTGACCGGGACGTTTTTACCCGTTTGTTCATCAATCCTATAACCCGTTTGTTTTACGGTAATGGTCTGCGCCTTACCGTTGTAGTCATACTCTGTTTTAAACTCATAATAGCCTTTTTGATCTTTAGCCCGATTGCCACGGTTGTTTTCTTTGGAGATCATGCTCAGCATCAGTTCACCATCCTGGTAAAAGCGGGTTGATACTGAAGTGGTACCCATTCCTTCATAAGGATCATCCACTTTTAAAAGTTCATAGCCATTGCCAAGGTTGATCATCGATAGGTTATAAGACTTTTCGCCAAATGAACCATGGGTAGCAAAATTCCTTTTGAATTTTCGTATATAAATGCTGTCGTTTTCTATGATGTAGGAGAAATACCCAAGATTCACCCCGCACACATGGCAGTTGTTGGGGTTTACAAATTCGCCCTCTTCATTTACAACCATGGGTGAGGTATGGAAAATGGTATAATAGATTTTTTCACCTTCCCGATTGATGGTTATCGTAGTATCAATAAAGGAATATAAAAGGTTTTGCTCCCCAAGCTGCCCATTAAATTCGTGGATATCACCGGCTGTAGCGCTCCACTTGACCGACTTTTGATTTACATCGTATGCTCCCGAAAGCAAAGCAGTGAGTAACTCAGCAGGTGTATAATTAACGGGGTAAGCAACCGGTGAAGCATAGAGGTTGTTTGAAAACAAAAACATTAACCACATAATGCTAACGACTTTTATCTTTCTATACTTTTTAAATACCGGAAAAGCCCGGATAACTTTTTTGCAAGATTTATTCATGTGATTGTATTGATCATTTTTGTAACGAGAATGGTTCTCTGCTCTTCCTTCTTACCCTGCTGTAAATGATCAGGAAAATTCCTAGTATTAAAAATTTGAGCATCCAACTAAAACCCGTGCGGCCATATACACCATCATGTTTGTCTTTGCTGCTCACCATCACCCAATCCGGGATGTTTTTACTTCTTTTTTCTTTGGGCACGTAGCGTACGTATGGTGTTCTGGATTTCAATTCTTCCACTGTAGGAAGTGGATCGTTGATGGAAAAGGCTTCGGAATAACTGTATTCCAATGTATCCTCAACGCCGTCTCGCAAAAAAGCAAGCACCAGCCGAATACTACCCACGGCTTTTCCAGACATGGGTTTCACTTCGGCTGATTTTACAAAAGCTTTTACCGTGGTGCTTGCTTTTGCATAGGCATCATCACGCAGGTACGACCGTACACC
>CAYNHC010000106.1:0-11383 GCA_964396705.1 uncultured Paludibacter sp. | reverse complement strand
AGCGCTGAACTCAAAATTGGTGATATTGTAAAAGGAAAAGTTGTAGTTATGGCCGATTACGGTGCATTTGTTGAAATTGCTCCGGGTGTTGAAGGTTTAATTCACGTTTCTGAAATGAGCTGGTCACAGCACTTACGCTCTGCACAAGACTTCCTTAAAGTTGGTGACGAAATTGAAACAGTAATCCTTACTTTGGATCGTGACGAACGTAAAATGTCGTTAGGTATCAAACAATTGAAATCAGATCCTTGGGAAAGCATCGAAGATCGTTATGCTATCGGCAGTCAGCACAATGCAAAAGTACGCAACTTCACCAACTTTGGTGTATTTGTAGAAATTGAAGAAGGTGTTGATGGTTTGATTCACATTTCAGATTTATCATGGACTAAGAAAATCAAACATCCATCAGAATTTACTCAAATCGGTGCCGAAATCGAAGTTCAGGTATTGGAAATTGACAAAGCAAACCGTCGTTTAAGTTTAGGACATAAACAATTGGAAGAAAATCCATGGAATGTTCTTGAAACAATGTTCACTGTTGACAGCATTCACGAAGGTGTAATTGTAGAAATGATGGATAAAGGCGCTGTAATTTCACTTCCTTACGGTGTTGAAGGTTTTGCTACTCCAAAACATTTGGTAAAAGAAGACGGAGCTCAGGCACAAGTGGATGAAAAATTGACATTCAAAGTAATTGAATTCAATAAAGATGCTAAACGAATCATTGTTTCGCACAGCCGTATTCATGAAGATGCAAAACGCGCAGAAAAAGCAGAAACAGCTGTTGCTGCCGGCGAAGCTTCTACAGTAAAAAAACCAGCTCCTAAAAAGGCTAAAAAAGAAGAAGTTGCTGCCCCAATGACAAGCTCAAGCATGGAAAAAACAACTTTAGGTGATATTCAATCATTAGCTGATTTAAAAGATCAAATGATTGAAGCTGCTGCAAAATCGGCCGCTAAAGCTACAAAAAAACCTAAAGCTGTAGAAGTAACTGAAACTCCTGAGGTAACAAAAGCTGCTGAGGTAACTGAAGCTGCTCCGGTTAAAGAAACCAAAGCGAAAGAAGTAGAGGCTGCTGCTGAAGAAGTTGCTGAAGCATAATATTCCGCAAACTGCAAACGTAAATAACATTACGTTTAAATTGATAGAAAAAGGTTATCTCAAATTTGAGATAACCTTTTTCATTTTTTTAAAATATTTATCCGTAAGTGTTCTAAAATAAAACCAATAGGGGTTTCACCCCTAAAACCCGACTTGCTTTTTTGTCTTAACACAAAAAAGTAAGCAAAAAAAGTCAAGACTCCGCCCGCTTCACTCGAAAAACTTACGCTCAAAAGGCTTAAATCGTCCAAACTCACACCGACGAAATACGTCGGTGCTCAAACAAGGACGATTCTTAACGCCTTTTTCACTTGTTTTTCGGCTCACCGGACAAGGTCAGTCGGTATGCTGAAGGTCGAAAAAATACTTAATACATCATACAGATAATCGTTAAAATTAATATAAGATAAACTTAATTTTTTTAGAAAAACAGGTCAATTTGCACAGATGGCTTTTGTGGCTTTGTTATTTAATAAATTGATAAAATTTCAACTTACAAATTCCAATTAATAAAATTGAATATAGTATCTTTGTTATCATTTTCGATTTTGATTATAATGATGAAGAAAATCGTTATTGGGATATTTCTCTTTTTCTGCATATCTGTGGTTTATGCCACTGAAACTTTTAGATTTGCATTAATTACTGATTTACATATACAAATGAAAAATCTTCAACCCGATGAAGATTTATTAAATGCGGTGAATGATATTAACCATTTGCCTGAGATTGATTTTGTACTTGTTTCAGGTGATATAAGCGAATTTGGCGATTTAGCTTCGTTAAAAAAATCAAAATCCATTTTAGACAAATTACTTGTACCCTATTATATTACGGTAGGAAATCATGAACTGAAATGGAGTGAATCAGGGGCAACTGATTTCGGAAAAGTATTCGGAGATGATAAATTCACATTCACCCACAAAGGCTATAAATTCGTTGGATTTGCGACCGGTCCGGTTATAAAAATGGGTGATGGACATATCTCTCCCAATGATATTGACTGGGTTGAAACTGAATTAAAATCGACCGGAACAAATACTCCCGTTTTCGCTGTAACACATTATCCTTTACTTCCCGGCGATGTTGACAACTGGTTCGACATGACCGACATTCTACGAAAATATAATGTGCAGGCAGTTTTAGGAGGTCATTATCACCGAAATGTTATTTTAAATTACGATGATATTCCCGGAATCGTAAACCGTTCAACACTCAAAGGAAAAGACACTGCAGGTGGTTTTTCTATCTATACCGTTTCAGATTCAATTCATGTTTCTGAAAAAAAATACAATCAGCCGGAACGGCAGTGGCTTTCAATTCCTATCGAACAAAAGAAATATGAAGCACCTGATTTTTCGAAGCGCCCATCGTATCAAATAAACGACAATTATAAGAATGTGCGTGAGATATGGAGATTGAATTCAAAATCTGCCATCTATACCACTCCATTTGTTAGTAATAAATTGATTTACTGGGGTGATGACACTGGCATATTTCATTGCTCAAAACTAAACAACGGAACATCAGTATGGAAATTCAAAACCAATGGTCGGATTATATCATCACCCTACGTCAGCAAAAACTATGTGGTTTTTGGCTCAACCGATGGAAATATTTATTGCCTTGAAAGCTTATCTGGCAAAGAAGTTTGGAAATTTGAAACGCCGAAAGCTGTCATGGGTTCTCCGCTAATTTCAAACGACACAGTATATATCGGAGGTAGTGATGGTTGTTTTCGTGCCTTTGATTTACCAACAGGAAAAGTAATCTGGACATATGATCAGGTGAAAGGATATATCGAAACCCGTCCGGTGATTTCGAACGGTAAGATTATGTTTGGTGCATGGGATACTAATTTTTATGCCTTGAATATTTCCGATGGCAGTTTAGCATGGAAATGGAACAATGGTCAACAGGTAATGCATCTTTCACCGGCTGCCGTACTACCGGTAGTTTCGAACGGTATAGTTTTTTTCACCGCTCCTGATCGTTTCTGGACAGCGCTGGATATTGAAACAGGAAGAATTGCATGGCGTACCAATAAACATGAAGTACGCGAGACAATTGGATTGTCGATGGACGGTAAAGTTGTTTTTAGTCGCTGCATGAATGATAGTGTTGTGGCTATAAATGTGCTTACTAACTCGCCGGAAGTTATTTGGAAAAAAGATGCTGCTTTTGTATATGACCACAATCCAAGTATGTTGATCGACAATAAAGGTGTAATTATATTTGGAACCAAAAACGGTTTATTAATAGGAATTGACTCTAAAAAAGGAAATGTTCTCTGGAAACACAAAATCGGGAATTCAATTATTAATACCATAGCCCCAATATCGAAAAAAGAATGTGTAATAACCACTACTGAGGGTGTAGTTGCACGAATAAAATATAAAAAATGAAACTTAAAGAAATTGCCCAAATCATTGGGACGGATAATTTTAAAGATACGAACGTTGAAATAAACTGGCTGTTTACCGACAGCAGAACGCTTACTTTTCCTGACGAAAGTCTTTTTTTTGCCATAAAAACATCACGAAACGATGGACATAAATATATTCCGGAGCTTTACCGACAGCATCAACGTTACTTTGTGGTGAGTGAAATTTATCCTGAGTTTTCAGAACTGAAGGAGGCTGTATTTATTCCGGTTCAAAATACGCTGAATGCCTTACAAAAGTTAGTTGAGCAACACAGAAAAAAATTCAATATCCCTGTTATCGGAATAACTGGCAGCAATGGAAAAACCATTGTAAAAGAATGGTTATATCAATTGCTTCATAAAGAATTCACAATTACCCGCTCGCCACGTAGTTACAATTCACAAATTGGTGTTCCGCTTTCGGTTTGGGGATTGAATCAAAACAGTCAGTTAGGTATTTTCGAAGCAGGTATTTCTGAACTTCATGAAATGGAGAAACTTGAACCAATCATTCGCCCCACGATAGGGATTTTTACCAATTTAGGCGAAGCACATCAGGAAAACTTTAATAGTTTGAAAGAAAAATGCGAAGAGAAACTAGAACTTTTTAAAAACTCAGATCTGCTAATTTATAATTCGGATAATAAATTAGTTGATATATCTGTCATTCAATGTGGATTCAAAGGCAAACTATTTTCGTGGGGAAAGAGTGAAAAATGCAAATTACAGGTCAGGGAAATTATAAAAAATGCTGAAAGCACCTCCATTTTGCTTCATTATAAAAACGAGGAATTTACTGTTAATCTATCGTTTACCGACAATGCATCCGTTGAGAATGCAATTCATTGTATTGCCACTTTATTAAATCTGAATTATTCGACCCAAGAAATTTCCGAACGTATTTTGCTTCTCGAAACAGTTGCTATGAGACTGGAAGTTAAAGAAGGGATTCATAATTGTTTAATCATCAACGATAGCTATAATTCGGATATTAATTCACTTAAAATTGCGCTCGATTTTCTTCATCAACAAGCCACTTCAAAAAATCTTTCGCGAACGTTGATATTATCGGATATTATGCAAAGCGGTCAGGTACCGGATGAACTTTATAAAACAGTAGCCGATCTGATTAGAAACAAACAAATTCAACAAATTATAGGCATTGGATCTGAAATTTCGAAACATGCTGAGAAGTTTGATTTTATCTCGAATTCCTTTTTTCCTGACACTGACAGTTTCTTAAAATCACCATTAATTCATAATTTTAAAAATGAAATAATTCTGTTGAAAGGTTCCCGAAAATATCATTTCGAAGATATTTCGGTAAAATTGGAGATGATTGCACATGAAACGATATTGGAGGTGAATCTGAATAATCTTGTAGAAAATCTGAATTATTTTCGGTCAAAACTTCGTCCCGAAACTCAGGTTGTATGCATGGTTAAAGCATTTGCCTATGGAAGTGGCTCAGCAGAAGTAGCGCGAACGTTGCAACATCACCGGTGCAATGTTTTAGCTGTAGCAGTTGCAGATGAAGGTGTGGAACTTAGAAAAGAGGGTATTCGTATTCCTATTTTGGTTATGAATCCTGAAAAAGGCAGTTTTGGTCTCCTTTTCGATTACAATCTCGAACCTGAAATTTATAGTTTCAAACTATTAGATGCATTTATCTCGGCTGCCGAACAGTTAGGAATTACCGATTATCCTATACATATAAAAATTGACAGTGGAATGCATCGTCTTGGCTTTGAGAAAGATGACATTGATTTATTAATAGGAAAACTCAAAAAGCAAAATCAGGTAAAAGTACGCTCCGTATTTTCGCACTTAGCGGGTGCCGACGAATCAAAATTTGATGAATTTACAATGCAACAGGCTGACACCTTTAAAACTTGTGCTGATAAAATTTCAGCCTCATTTACTCATCATATCTTGCGTCATTTGTTAAATTCAGCCGGAATCGAACGTTTTCCTGAACTTCAATTGGATATGGTACGCCTGGGAATAGGACATTACGGGATTAGTTCACTACCCAACATGCATCTTAAACAGGTTTGTACACTGAAGACTATAATTTTACAAATAAAAGATATAAATGAAGGTGAAACAGTAGGTTACAGTCGTAAAGGGATAGTAAATAAAAAGAAGCGGATTGCTATACTCCCGATAGGATATGCTGATGGTTTCGATCGGAAATTAAGTAACGGAGTTGGCGAGGTGCTAATCAACGGGCATCGCTCGAAAGTGATTGGGAATGTTTCGATGGACTTAATTACGGTTGATATTACGGGAATTGAAGCAAAAGAAGGCGATGTGGTTGAAATTTTTGGAGAAAATATCACTGTTTCAGAAATTGCAAACAAATTGAACACAATACCTTACGAAATATTAACAAGCGTTTCGCGCAGGGTAAAAAGAGTTTATTTTCAGGAATAGGTTTTAATTTGCTTTAAAAAATTTGTACATTTGTATCCAATGAAATTTTGAAAAACTACGCCCGACATTTCAAACACCCTTAAATTTCAGACAACTTAATCAAAAAATAATTAAACATCAAATAAATGGTTTTAAATTATATCTGGATTGGATTTCTGCTTGTTGCATTTGTTATTGCTTGTTTTGAGTTGATTTTCAACGGTAATACTCAGATATTTACCGATATTATTCAGGCAGCATTCGGTTCGGCAAAAACCGGGTTCGAAATAGCGCTTGGGCTTACCGGAGTTTTATCAATGTGGCTCGGAATAATGAAAGTAGGTGAAAAAGGTGGAGTTATCAATATTTTTGCCCGTGCAGTAGCACCCTTTTTCTCGAAAATTCTACCGGGAATACCAAAGGGTCATCCGGCACTTGGAAGTATTTTTATGAATGTATCGGCCAATATGCTGGGACTTGACAATGCAGCAACACCAATGGGTTTGAAAGCTATGAAAGAACTTCAGGAAATTAATCCTGATAAAGACACGGCATCAGATCCAATGATTATGTTTTTGGTCTTAAATACTGCCGGACTTTGCCTGATACCCATTAGTATCATGGTTTACAGAGCCCAGTTAGGCGCGGCAAATCCTGCCGATGTTTTTCTACCTATTCTACTTGCAACTTTTATTGCTGCCATAACAGGACTTATAAGTGTAGCTATCTATCAAAAAATCAATTTATTAGACAAAACAATTTTAGGCACCTTGCTTGGATTGTTGACGTTTATAGGCGGAGTAATTTATTTGCTAAGTAATTTAACTAAAGATGAAATTGCACAATATTCAAGTTTAACGGCCAATTTTTTATTGTTCTCCATTATCATTTCATTTGTTACAATGGCATTGATAAAGAAAGTAAACGTTTATGAAACATTTATTGAAGGAGCTAAAGAAGGATTTCATGTGGCAGTAGGTATTATTCCATATTTAATAGCCATTTTAGTGGCTATTGGTATGTTTCGAGCTTCGGGAGCAATGGAAATGCTGACAAACGGAATAGGTTGGTTGGTAAGTCTGAGCGGTTTAAATACTGACTTTGTTGAAGCATTACCAACAGCGCTTATGAAGCCATTGAGCGGTAGTGGAGCAAGAGGTATGATGGTTGATGCAATGACTTTACACGGAGCTGATTCTTTTGTAGGTAGAATGACATGCATTATTCAGGGTTCAACTGACACAACATTCTACATATTAGCTGTTTATTTCGGATCAGTAGGAATAAAAAACACAAGATACGCACTCGTATGCGGATTATTGGCCGATTTTGTAGGGATAGTGTCAGCCATTCTTTTAGGTTATTTATTCTTTCATTAATTCATAACAAGACAAGGCATGCCTTGTCTCTACACAAACATTTAACGAACTGACGCAATGCTTTGCGTCTCTATCAAACTTAAAATAAAATGATTCAATATATTGCCGAAAACATAGAATTGCCTAAACTCGAAAAGCAAAAACTCAATAAATGGATAAAAGATGTAGCAGCCATTTATAATAAAAAAACAGGAGACCTCGCTTTTATTTTTTGCAATGATGAAAAAATTCTGGAGATGAATAATTTATACTTACAACACGATTATTACACCGATATTATAACTTTCGATTATACCGAAGGGGATAGAATCTCAGGCGATATTTTTATCAGTCTCGATACTGTAAAGTCTAATTCCATTGAATTTGAAACTAATTTTACCAATGAGCTTCATAGAATAATAATACATGGTGTATTACATCTCTGTGGTAATGATGACAAAACTCCTGAATTGAGAAAAGAAATGACTCAAAAGGAAAATTCAGCACTCGAATTGCTAAATTTAATGGATTGATTTTTTTAACAATTTTTGCTTAACAATGCTGTATTGCTACATTCTCACTATTTATGCAATTAATTGTTAAATAACACCCCTACTCTAAATTCAAATTCAAAAGATTAAAAGATAATTATTACTTTTGTTGCTGCTTATTTCTATAAGTGATGTAAAATTATTTTAAATATATACCGTTATAAATCTAATTAATTCATCACATATTCAATTATTATGACTAATAGAATAATTAGATACAGTTTATTTTGTATATTTAGTTTGTTTATAACTCAATTATCTGCTCAGACAAATTATCTTGCAGAAATTGGAATAAACGGAGGTGGTTCTTATATGCTGGACGACATCAACGGTACACCGTTTAAAAATCCAAAGTTTGATTTCGGGATTATCTACCGACAGAATTTCAACGAAAGATTATCGGCTCATGCAGAATGGAACAGCACATCACTTGACAGTTATAACATAAACAATGAAATGAGCCCTATATCGCTGAATACGATAGATTTATGCGGGGAATTTAATTTCTTTGATTTAATAAAGAAAGAATATAAACCCATGAGTAGAAGTTTTTCGCCCTATATTTTTACAGGGATCGGAATGGCATTCACTCCAAATACTGTTTCAGCATTTCCGTTTGGAACCGGATATATCCCATTTGGAATAGGTTTAAAATTTAAAATGGGTAATCGCTTTAATTTAAATGCAAAATGGGCGCACAGACTCATGTTCAATGATAATATTGAAAGTATTACCGGTCCGTTAAACGGAACAAATTTTTTGAACAATGATGTTGCTTCTACATATACAATTGGCATAAGTTTCGATTTCTGGGAACGGCCATGTGATTGCAACAATTCACATGATAGAAAAAAATAATTAAACCATATATTTATCAAATTAATGCCGACTTTTAAAGAACAAGTTGATATAAACAGACTACCAGTACACGTTGCTGTTATTATGGATGGAAACGGACGATGGGCCAAGGAGCGTGGTTACAACCGCATCTTTGGTCATCAAAACGGCGTCAAATCTGTTCGGGAAGTTACGGAGGCAGCTGCTGAAATAGGCGTTAAATATTTAACTTTATATGCTTTTTCCACTGAAAACTGGGAAAGACCTCAGTCTGAAGTTGACGCTTTAATGGAACTGCTCATTGATACAATTGAAAAAGAAACACCAACTTTAAATAAAAACAATGTAAGGCTGTTAGCTATAGGTGATTTCAAACGGTTACCTGAAAAACTTGAGGATAAATTGCAACGTTGCGTAGATAACACTTCCAAAAATACAGGACTGAGTTTGGTATTAGCATTGAGTTATTCTGCCCGTTGGGAAATAACAAATGCAATAAAAAACATAGTAAAAGACCTGGAAACAAAACAATTGACTCCGGATGAAATAACCGAAAAAATCATTCCTGATTATCTGTCAACTAAATCAATTCCAGATCCGGATTTACTCATCAGAACAAGTGGCGAACTCAGAATCAGCAATTTTTTACTTTGGCAATTAGCTTACAGCGAACTATATTTCACTAAAACCCAATGGCCTGAATTCAGCAAAGAATGTTTCTACGAAGCGATTTGCGATTTTCAGAAACGCCAAAGACGATTTGGAAAATAATTTAAAACTTCTATTAATTTGCACAACGATACCCAAAAATAATTTATGCAACTAAAATCTTTTCTTTCTCTGTCACTGCTATTTTTACTATCACAACTGACTATAGCTCAAACCAATAACATCAACGATACAACTCAAACTCCGGTTATTGAGTATTCGAATGCGGCATTAAAGTATAATATTGCCGAAATCAAAGTATCGGGCGCTGAAAATTATGAAGATTTTGTTTTAATAGGCTTTTCGGGCTTATCGGTGGGTGATGTTGTTAGCATTCCGGGCGAAGCAATTACAAATGCTGTGAAACGTTTCTGGAAACAAGGATTATTTTCGGATGTAAAAATTTATGCAAAGAAAATAGAAAAAGACTCAGTTTGGCTCGAAATTGCATTGAAACAAAGACCACGCGTATCGGAAATTAATTTTAACGGTCTAAAAAAAGGTGAAATTGAAGATTTACAGGAAAAATTAGGTATTCAGAAAGGCAATCAGATAACTCCCAATATCTCGGATAGGGCTAAAAAAGTGATTCAGAAATACATGGAAGAAAAAGGCTTCCTAAACGTTGTTGCCAATGTATATCAGCGTAACGATCCCAATAAACCGGGGAATGTAATTGTAGATGTGGATGTGGATAAGAAACTGAAAACAAAAGTTCACCAGATAATTGTTACAGGTAATTCGGCTTTGTCTTTCAATAAGATAAACCATACAATGAAAAAAACGAACGACAATAACTGGCGTAACTTCTTCCGCACCAAAAAATTTGTGAAAGAAGAATATGAAAAAGACAAAATCTCGGTTATCGATAAATACAATGAAATTGGATACCGTGATGCATATATAGTTTCCGACAGCGTTGTTCCTTTCGACGATAAAAGTGTCAGTGTTTACATGACCATTGATGAAGGTAAAAAATATTATTTCAGAAATATTAAATGGATAGGAAATACGGTTTATCCTTTCGAATATCTTGATGCTGTTTTGAATATTAAAAAAGGTGATGTTTATAATCACAAAAATATGATGGAAAGGCTTTCGACCAGCGAAACTGACGCGGTAAGTAAACTCTATCAGGATCGTGGTTATCTGTTTTTTCAAATCGAACCGGTAGAAGTGCTCATTGAGAATGACTCCATTGATTTCGAAATGAGAATATATGAAGGAAAGCCTGCTACAATCAACGAAATAAATATTACCGGTAACTCACGGGTTTATGAGCATGTTGTACGACGCGAGTTACGCACAAAACCCGGACAATTGTACAGTCAGTCCGATATTATGCGTTCATTGCGCGAACTTGCTCAAATGGGACACTTCGACCCTGAAAAATTAGTACCCGATATCCAACCGGATCCTGAAAACGGAACGGTAGATGTTACTTACAAATTAGAAACCAAGGGTAGTGACCAGGTAGAATTTTCGGCCGGTTGGGGTTCTACAGGTATTGTTGGAACCGTTGGGTTGAAATTCAGCAACTTTGCCATTCAGAACTTATTCAAACCGGAAACCTATAGAATTGTACCACAGGGCGAAGGTCAGACTTTTACATTAAATGCACGTACCAATGGTCAATCATATTCATCGTTCAGTATGTCATTTCTCGAACCATGGTTAGGTGGTAAACGTCCGAATTCTCTGTCTGTCTCTCTTTACTACTCATCGCAATCAGACGTAAGTGACCGTTTCAGATCCACCTATAGCAATTATATGTCTTCGTATTACAACAGCTATTCAGGTTATGGAAACTACGGAAGTTATGGAAATAATAACAGCAGCTACAGCGATTATTATCAGACCGAAATGGACCCTGAAAAATACATGCGTACATTAGGTGCATCAATTGGTTATGGTAAAAGATTAAGCTGGCCGGATGATTACTTCACTTTTTTTGGTGAACTTTCGTTTCAGAGATTTATGCTTAAAAA
>CAYNHC010000105.1:10163-11390 GCA_964396705.1 uncultured Paludibacter sp. | reverse complement strand
CCGGTTAATGCTGCAAGTTCTTTTTCAGTTGCTTCACGAACTTCAAGAATGCTTCCTTTGAAGTGAAGATTTTCGCCCGCTAATGGATGATTAAGATCTACTTTAACGTGTGTATCGTTGATTGAAACTATTTGAGCATTAATACGATGACCTTCTGAATCCATTAATGGTACAACATTTCCATTAAAAATCATTTCTTCATCAAGTTTGCCATCAATTTCAAAAATTGATCTGTCAAGATCGATTACATTTTCGTCTTCGTAAGGTCCGTAGGCATCTTCGTTATCAATTGTAAAATCAAATTTATCTCCAATTGTTAATCCGAAAATATTTTCTTCAAATTTTGGTAACATCATTCCCACGCCGTAAATAAAACTCAACGGCTGTTCCAGAGTTGCTCTTTCCATTAATTCTAATTCACCTTCTGTTTCGCCGTCTACAAAAAGTTCATACTCGGCTGATACTGATTTGTTTGCTGTAATTTTCATTTATTCTTCTTGTTTTTAATTAATTCTCAAGTAATTTATTAAATGCTTTTAAACATTTATTGTTCATTTGTTTATGTTAATATTAATACCAGTTTATATTATTTCTTCCGTATTCACTTTGTTTGTCATATTTCAAATCGGACAACATACTTGCATTTACCCCAATGTGAAAACTATATGATTTATATGCTCCAAACGGAACTATACTTGCTGACATGTTCCAACAATGTAAATTGCGGTTTACATTAATTCCAAAATAGGTAATTTGCTTATCTTTGAAATCATAAGTTGCATTTCCGGTGATATTCCATTTTTGAGTAAGTGTTAAATTCCCGTTAAAGCTAAGATTGTGGGTAAATCCCATATCATACTCCATTTTGTTTTTATTAAATACAGTATTTCCGTATCGTACGGAATAACTTGCACTAATACTCCAAGGTACTGTGATTTTTTCATAACCGTCTTCACCAACCGTAGATTTTTTTTCATTACTGTCTGTAGTCGGTGTTAAACTATTTTCTATATCATCTACTTCCGCTCCCGTTTCATTGGTTTGTGTTGAATTTTGAGCGGTTTCTGAGACATTATTCTTTTTATCTTCTTTTCCCTGGAAAAGTTTTTTAAATGTTTCGTTGTTGATTGTATAACTATAAGATGTACTGGTACCTGTAAATCTCGGAAACATGCCGTTATTCCATCGTAATTTATTTACCCTGACCGGATTGCCACTTTTATTTAA
>CAYNHC010000105.1:0-10063 GCA_964396705.1 uncultured Paludibacter sp. | reverse complement strand
CCTACTGCATTTTTTCTTTTTAAAGGATAAAATCTACTGTAACCTATATTAATATTAGGCAGATTCAGACTTATTGTTGAGTCTTTTGTACGTTGAGTTATTGACATCCCACCCGATAAACTTAACGATGGGATATTGGGGAATCGTTTTGTGAAGTTAATGCTTGAATATTTAGTGTTTTCGGAGTTTAGCTCAGGTCGTGCATAGCTGTTTATGTTGCTTTTGTTATAACCACTGGTTGAAAAATTCACGCTTGATGAAAAGGTGAAATTCGGATTTGCTTTCTGGTCCTGACTATGTGACCACACAACGCTGAAGTTTTTTCGTTTGTCATAGTTTGGCAAATCTTTTTCTCCTGTTACATCTTCACGATATTCAATCCCAAGAGAACCGCGAAATTTATAGCGTTTCACATAAGTCGAAGAAGTTCGCAATGCCCAGGTGCCTTTGGTGTAAACATCTCCTTTTACTTCGAGGTCAACGTAATCGTTTATTGCAAAATACCAGCCACCGTTTGTTAATCCAAATCCTCTGGTCATTTCGTCGGTATAGCTTGGCATTAGTAATCCGGATGAATATTTGCTTGTAAAAGGGAAAAAACCAAAGGGAACGGCTATCGGTAATGGTACATCTGCAATTACTAAATACGCAGGACCAGTAACAATATAGGAACTCGGTTTAACTTTTCCCTTCGTAATATTTAAATAAAAATGTGGATGATCATGATCTTCGCAGGTTGTATATTTCCCATCGGCAATACAAAAAACATTATCGGTCGATTTTTTGGTTTTATCACTTACAATATAGCCTTCACCTTCCTGTGTAACTGCCTGACGTATGTATGCCTTTTTTGTTTTAAGATTGTACGATAATTCTTTCGAGGTATATTCTTTCTCACTCTCTTTAAATACCGGATCACCATTTCTTACACCTAAACTATCAATAGTACCACGGGCAAAAATTATACTACTGTCCATTTTTACACGTACAAAATCTGATTTAAGATTTATTTCCTTATAATTTATGTCGGTTTGACCATAAAGAAATCCTGTGCCATTCGAAAAAAACACAATAGAATCTTGAGCAGTATATTTTATTTCAGAGTCAATTTGGTTCGATTTTAATTGTGTAGGTAGAACCTTTTGAGTCGAATCTGTGTTGTTTTTTGCAACAGAATCACTCGTATTTACACTTTCGGGAATCCCATTTTGGGGATTAATGTCCTGCCCGATACAAAATGTAGATGAAATCAACCATAATGAAATGATCAAAATAACGTATTTTGCATTGAAATATAGATAATTGCAGAATTGCATCCCTCAGTATGTGAAGTTTTTTAAATGAGAACGCAAATTTAGTGAAAAAAAGGGAGTATGATTTTTCTATAACTTTTTTTTATGTTTAATTTGAAAATTTACTTCTTCGAAATAAATGAGAAGCAGGATAAAAAGATTACTTTTGCATAATAATTGTTATGTTGCAATTAAAAAATTGATTTTTTATGAAATTAAAATTCAATGTATTAAGTTTAATTCTTATAATATCTTTTGTAACTTTCTGTAATACAGATAAAGTGCAAGCTCAGGCCAAAAAATTTGTTTTGGTAATAGATGCCGGACATGGTGGACATGATGCCGGAGCTGTGGGTGCAATAGCTCGCGAGAAAGATATTAACCTTGCAGTAACACTGAAATTAGGAGCATTAATTGAAAATAATTTCAAAGATGTTAAAGTTGTATATACCCGAAAAACAGATATATTCCTCCCTTTGCAACAACGTGCAGATATTGTTAATAACAATAAATCCGACCTTTTTATATGTATTCATACCAATGCTACTAAAGGAAGCGCTGCTTATGGAGCCGAAACATATACACTCGGGCTTGCAAAATCGAAATCAAATCTTGAAGTGGCTATGACTGAAAACTCGGTTATTTTGCTCGAAGATGATTATAAAACAAAATATAAAGGTTTTGACCCCAATTCTATAGATTCATATATAATGTTTGAATTTATGCAGGATAAATATATTGATAAAAGTATAGAAATTGCTTCTTCAATTCAAAATCAGTTTGTCAAATATGGACGCAGACACGATAGAGGAGTTCGTCAGGCTGGATTCTGGGTGCTTCACCGTTCGGCATGTCCGAGTGTGCTTGTCGAATTAGGTTTCATTTCCAATCCTTTAGAAGAAAGATTTTTAGCAAGTGAATCGGGCAAGAATGATATGGCAGCTTCCATTTATAATGCCTTTGTTAAATTTAAAAGGGATTATGATAAGAGATTAGGAATCGTTATTGATAAGAATCAAAAATATGAATTGCTTGAAAAAGGTAATGAAGCAGAAACTCCGCAAAGTACTTTAGCCGAACAAGCTGAAATCAATAAATTAGACGAAATTAAAAGTTCGGAAACAAAGAAAGATGTTTCTACTAATAAGACTTCAAGTGAGATTTCAGATTCAGTGAAATCCATTAAAACAGGATCATCAACTAAACAAGATGAACAACCAGGTAAAAAAGCTGTTATAATTCCTGAAAACAGCAACAATAGTCCAATTTATAAAATTCAATTATTTGCATCTGATAAAAAGATGAATTTGGATGCTTCAAATTTTAAAGGATTGAAAAATGTTAGTTATTACGTTGAAAACGGGTTATATAAATATACGGTAGGTGAAGAGAAGGATTATAACCTAATAGTAAAATTAAGGAAGGATATATTGTCCAAATTTCCGGATGCTTTTATCATTGCTTTTATTGGTGATAAAAAGATGACAGCAAAGGAAGCATTGTATTATAAAAAGTAAAATTTTGAGTATTATTAAGATAATCTCATTTATAAAAAATCAAAAATGAAGAACAGTTTTTTTAGACGAGAGATAAAAGTAGGAATTATGGCTGTTGTAGCTATTTTTGTCCTGTATTTTGGTTTAAATTTTTTGAAAGGAGTCGATATCTTTTCGCCCATCGATTATTATTATGGAGTTTATGATAATGTTGGTGGATTAGTGGCTTCATCGCCTGTAAATATAAAAGGTTTCAAGGTAGGTCAGGTCGAAGAAATTAAATATGATTTTTCGGCAGAAAAATCATTTATTGTAAAAATATCGGTAAGCAAAGACATAAAAATACCTCAAGGTGCAAAAATTGAGTTGTACGATGATGGGCTAATGGGAGGGAAGGCAGTACAGTTAGTATATGCGCCATATTCTGTTTCGCAAAAAATGTATGAGCCCGGAGATACTTTAGAATCGCAAATTGGAGGTGGATTGATGGCTCAATTATCGGGTGAATTAATGCCTAAAATTGAAAGTATATCAACTCAGGCTGATTCTTTGCTGAGAGCGGTAAGACTTATGATTGAAAGTAAAGAAATTAGTAATAGTTTGACTTCTATTGAAAGTACTACTGCCGATTTAGCTGTAACTTCTACACAGTTGAAAAAGATGATGAATAGCGATTTTCCACGAATACTAGATGATGTTAATGTGTTGACTTCCGATTTTCGTTATATATCAGGTAATCTTAAAAAGATTGATTATGCTGCAACTTTTGCTAGTATCGACCACACGATCAATAATTTGAATCTGATTACCGATAAAATTAATAAATCTGAAGGAACAATTGGATTATTACTTAATGATAAGAGTTTATATCAGAACTTGTCAAATACTGCGTCAAGTGCTGATAATCTTTTAATTGACCTGAAGAATAATCCTAACAGATATGTTCATTTTTCTCTTATTGGAAGGAAAGTGAAGTGATGTTTTATTTAGAGAAATTATAAATAGCAAACGTCGTTAAAAATATTTTTTAACCAAATTTATAAGTCGCCGAAACTCTGATTTAGAAAGAGTTTCGGCGTTTATTTCCTAAAAAA
The DNA here is from genome assembly GCA_964396705.1 of uncultured Paludibacter sp. Lineage (GTDB taxonomy): Bacteria > Bacteroidota > Bacteroidia > Bacteroidales > Paludibacteraceae > Paludibacter. The sequence goes on along the minus strand of CAYNHC010000105.1, from coordinate 6,181 downwards.
AACACAAAACACTTGCAAATTGTTAACAGCTTTAAAATCAGAGATATTACAAAAGTATTAAAATCAAGTTTCTAAAAATCAATAAGATAGTTTAACTTTCTGATTATAAATAAAATGACTAAAAAAAATGAAATGAAAAAAAATATGATTTTTTTTTCTCGAAAATGTTTTAGAAATTTGTACTGCTCAAAATAGCCCATAAAAACAAAATAATTATTTTCAATTAATGCGGGTTTATTTTTATTGTGAAATAAATAACAAAATTTAATTTGATTTTTTAAAATTACCAGAATAAACATGTCAAATCTTCCCGGACAATTATGGAGCCGCTGTCTTAATGTGATAAAAGACAATATAAGCGAAGCATCATTTAATACGTGGTTTTCACCCATTGTCGCTTTACAGTACGAAAATAATATTTTTGTTTTACAAGTTCCAAGTCAGTTTTTTGTAGAGTATATCGAAGAAAAATACATTGATTTGTTGAGGATGACACTTTATAGAGTGGTCGGAGTTGGGACTCGTCTTGAATATCGGGTAATGATTGATCAGAGCAGCAATAAAGGCACCCGAATACCATCGGCAGGTGAATCATCAAAACCTAAAACGCAAAGCAACAATCAGGCTTATGTGAGTCCGTATCATAAACCTCAATTGCCCGATTTAGATCCACAACTTAACTATTCGTACAACTTCAATAATTTAATAGAGGGAAAAAGTAATAAATTAGCAAGAACAGCAGGTATAAGTATTGCCAATGAACCGGGTAAAACTATTTTTAATCCTCTTTTTGTTTATGGTCAGTCAGGAGTTGGAAAAACCCACTTAGCCAATGCAATTGGTATAATGGTGAAACAGTTACATCCTGAGAAAAGAGTTTTGTATGTGTCAGCCAATACTTTTCAGATTCAATATACTGATGCTATCAGAAACAATACAGCCAATGATTTTCTGAATTTTTATCAGACAATTGATGTTTTGATTGTTGACGATATTCAGGAATTTGCAGGTAAAACAGGTACTCAGAATACATTTTTCCATATATTTAATCATTTACATCAAAGCGGAAAACAGTTAATTCTCACATCCGATCGTTCACCGGTAGTAATGGTTGGTCTTGAACAAAGATTACTTACCCGTTTCAAATGGGGGTTGTCTGCCGAGATAGAAAAACCCGATTTTGAATTGCGTAAAGCTATACTTCAGAATAAAATTTATCGCGATGGATTGGAAATTCCTGAAGATGTGGTGAATTATATTGCCGAATTCGTTGTGGATAACGTACGTGACCTTGAAGGCACTCTTGTGTCGCTGTTGGCACATTCAACGCTTGCTGATATTCCAATTGATTTAACGCTTGTTGAGAGAGTGGTAAGCCGTATTGTCACAGTTACACGTAAAGTAAATACAGTTGAAAGTATTCGCGATACTGTTTGTGAGTATTTTTCTTTATCGGTTGATGCCATTTCGACCAAAAGCCGTAAGCGCGAAGTTGTTCAGGCTCGTCAGATTGCAATGTATCTTTCGAAGCAATTAACAAAAAATTCACTCTCATCAATTGGTTTTACTATTGGTCAGCGGGATCATGCAACAGTTTTGCACGCTTGTAAAATTGTGAACGATTTAATGGATATCGATAAAAACTTCAGAACGAGTGTAAAAGAAATTGAAGAAAAACTTAAACGATAGAAATTTAACAAATAACTCTAAATACTTGTTATTTATTGCTTTATGAAAGGTTGCTTAGTTGTTAAGCAGCTTTTTTTTTGAAAAATATTGAGTAAATTTCAAAGGAATAGGAAAAATAGTATTATTTTTACATCCGAAATCAAAACAGAATATAATGGTCTATAAATTCACTATTCTATCCGATGAGATAGATAATTTTGTAAGGGTAATAAAAATTGATCCCGAAGCAACTTTTCTCGATTTACACGACGCTATACTCGACTCCGTGAATTTCGAGAAAAACCAGATGACATCATTTTTTATATGCTCTGATGATTGGGAGAAAGGACAGGAAGTTACACTTGTTGAAATGGAATCAGCTTCGGAATATGATAATTTAGTAATGGACGAAACAAAACTCGAAGAATTAATTTCAGATGAAAAACAGAAATTACTTTATGTTTTCGATTTAATTTCCGATAGAGCTTTCTTTATTGAATTAAGCGAAATAATTCCCGGTAAAACTGTTGAGAAAGCTACGTGTGTAAGTTCAAAAGGCAATCCACCGCAACAAATAATGATGAACGTAGATGATAATTTTACTCCAAAAATTAATTTGGATGATAGTTTCTACGGTGATGAAGATTTTGAAATCGATGAACTCGACGAGGAGGGCTTTGGTGATATGAATTTTGATGACAGCACCTTGTTCTCGGAAGATCCAAAATTTTAGTATGATCTAAAATCAATTTTAAATATAAAAAGCAGAAAATAATTCCCTTTTATTTTCTGCTTTTTTAATATCAACACTTCGTTATAAAATATTTTTTTCACGCAAAGTCGCAAAGTCGCGAAGAGAAACCAAAGGTTTTTCTTCATGGCGTCTTAAAATATTATTCTGCAATGCAGGAGTTTATATCAACTTTGCGTCTCGGCGTCTTTGCGTGAAATAAATAAGGCGCAGAGGAAAACGACAAATCGTTTTTGTTCGTTTACTGAATTGATATACAATAATATAATAAATATTCTAACGAACTATTGTAATATCCTGCATTTAGAAATAGAAATCCATTAGTATTAAATAATTTATGAATAAAACCTTACTGGTGTTACTCGGACCAACAGGAGTTGGAAAAACGGATATCAGTCTGCAATTGGCTGAACATTTCAGTTGCCCGATTATTTCGTCCGATTCACGCCAGTTTTATCGTGAGTTGAAAATTGGAACAGCTTCGCCTAATGAGGCTCAATTGAAACGTGTAGAGCACTTTTTTATAGGTTCTCATTCTATATTAAACGAATATAATGCTGGTCAGTTCGAACTCGATGTAATTCAATTACTCAACCAGCTTTACCAAAAACATGATGTTGTGATGATGGTTGGTGGTTCGATGATGTATATCGATGCTGTTTGCAACGGAATGGATGATATTCCTTCTATTGATCCTGAGATTAGAGCTTACTGGATTGAACAGTATGACGCCCATGGCTTGGAATTTATACAAAATGAACTTCTTAAAACAGATCCTGTACATTACGAACAAGTGGATAAACTCAATCCAAAGCGAATTTTACATGCATTAGAAATTTGTAGCATGATTGGGAAACCGTATTCGGAAATAAGAAAGGGCGAAAGAAAAAAGCGCAATTTTGATATTGTTAAAATCGGGTTAAACCGACCACGTGCTGAGCTATATGAAAGAATTAATTTACGCGTGGATGCCATGTTGAATGAGGGATTATTACAGGAAGCAGAACAGTTTTACAAATTTAAGCATCTGAATACGTTAAATACAGTTGGTTATAAAGAACTTTACAAATACATGGATGGAACATGGTCGCTTGATTTTGCTGTGGATATGATTAAACAAGATTCAAGAAGGTATGCGAAGCGACAAATGACCTGGTTTAACCGTGATAAAGAGATTAACTGGTTTCATCCTGATGATGAAGAAAAAATACTCAAATGGATTGATACTCAACTTAAATAACATTTTTCAGAGACATAATACAATATATACAATAATGAAATTATTCAAAGATATATCACTTGTAAACTTCAATACTTTTGGTATTGATGTAAAAGCAAATTACCTGATAGAATATTTTACTGAAGATGATTTAAAACAAGCGCTTCAGTCGGAAATTGTAAGGGAAAATCCTGTATTGCAAATCGGGTCAGGAAGTAACCTGCTTTTTATGGGCGATTTTAAAGGTGTAATTTTACATTCGCTAATAAAATCAATTCGACTACTCAGCGAGGATGACGATTCGATAAGTTTAGAAGTAGGATCGGGTGTGTTGTGGGATGATTTTGTCGCTTACTGTGTTGAAAATGGTTGGGGAGGAGTGGAGAACCTATCGCTTATTCCGGGTGAAGTGGGAGCGTCGGCTGTCCAAAATATCGGAGCATACGGTGTTGAGGTAAAAGATGTAATTGAAAAAGTGAATGCAATTGAATTAAAGACATTACAACACAAAGAATTCACAAATTCTGAATGTAAGTATGGTTATCGTAAAAGTATTTTTAAAGAAGGATTTAAGGGTCAATTCATAATTACTTCATGTGTTTTCAGACTAACAAAGGAGCCTGTTTTTAATCTGAATTATCAGCATATGGAAACATCAGTTTTGAAAAATGGGCAAATTAATCTTGAAAATATTCGAAAAACAATTATTGAAATAAGAGAGAGCAAACTTCCTGATCCTAAATTATTCGGAAATGCAGGAAGCTTTTTCATGAACCCTGTCGTAACAAAAGATTATTTCAATCAGTTACAAATCCGGTTTCCGGAAATTCCACATTATTTTGTGTCTGAAAATGAAGAAAAGCTGCCCGCTGCCTGGTTAATTGATCAATGCGGGTGGAAGGGAAAACAGATTGGAAATGCAGCAGTGCACGACAAGCAGCCATTGGTTTTGATTAACAAAGGCAATGCCACGGGTACTGAAATCGCAAATTTAGCATCTCAGATTCAATCGTCGGTAAAAGTGAAATTTGGTGTAGAATTGACTCCCGAAGTAAATTATATTTGACAGAACAAAGATATTTTATTTAAAAATTTTTCTTTCGTTCAATGCATTCTGATATTTACGGGCATTTACCTGATGTTCTGAATAGTTTACAGCAAAATTGTGCTCGCCATTTAAAGTTTCTTTAGCACACATAAATATGTAGTCGTGGTGCGTGTAATTCAGAACTGCATCAATCCCATTAGATGATGCTACCCTGATTGGACCCGGTGGCAAACCTTTATTTCGATAGGTATTGTAGGGTGAAATTTTTAGTACATGTTCAATCAAAATACGTTTCAGACCAAAGTCACCTACAGCAAACTTAACAGTTGGATCGGCTTGTAAAGGTATATCTTTTTTTAGCCTGTTAATGTAAAGTCCTGCAACTACCGGGCGTTCACTTTTGCCGTTTGTTTCTTCTTCTACAATTGATGCTAAAGTAATCACCTCGGTTTGTGTCAATGGAATTGCTTCAGCTTTCTTTTTCCGCTCTTCTGTCCAGAATTTATTGTATTCCTTCAGCATTCTCTCAAAAATCTCATTAGCATCCATGTCCCAGTAAACTTCATAGGTGTTGGGTATAAATACCGAAACAACATTTTCAGGAGTAAAATTATTCGCAGATAAAAATGCTGTATCATTTAGTAAACCTGCTATTTGAGATGAATCAGCCATAAGTTGCGAAGAAAGTCTTTTTGCAAGCTGCTCTTTAGTTCTTATGTTATTAAAGGTAAGACGTACAGGGGTTTGATTGCCACTTCTGAGTTTCCGGATCAGTTCAAAATTGGTCATTCCATTTTTAAGTTCGTAACGTCCTGGACGAATTTTCTTTCCATATCGAAATATTTTTGATGCCTGTCGAAAAGAAAATACAGCCAATACATTGGAGTTCTGTTCCAATGAATCAATTACATTCTCAAAAGTGCTGTTATCGGGAATTCTTAAATAGGCTTTTTCTTCTGATTTCTTCTGAATATTCGGCATAAATAGTAAAAATATCAGATAAAGAAAGATTATAAGTCCTGAAACTCCAATCCATAAAATAGATGATTTCACTTTAAATTTCTTGCCTTTTTGTTGTTTTTTATCAGTCATAATACTTTGTTTTACAAAAGTTAAATTTTAATATATTGAATATCAGATAGATAAACTTTATCGGAAATAGATATTTCTTTTGAATTCTGTGGCAAAATTACTCAATTGTTTTGATATTAATGAGAACATTTTTTTCAATAATTCAAAAAAAACTTCAAAATTATTGATTATAAACCTAATTTGATTTTACCAGATATTTTCAGACGACTATTTTTCAAAATGGTTTTGTAAATTCAAATTTACTTCCTATATTTGCACCCGCAAAAGCGAAGTAAGGAAGTTTGGGTGAGTGGCTGAAACCACCAGTTTGCTAAACTGACGTACGGGCAACCGTACCACGAGTTCGAATCTCGTAGCTTCCGCAAAAAGGTATAGCCAAAAAGCGACACCAAAATGACAAACC
>CAYNHC010000104.1:0-11402 GCA_964396705.1 uncultured Paludibacter sp. | reverse complement strand
CATACGGCGGATTCCCAATTACCACATCAAATCCACCTTTACGGATGCCGTAAGGAGAGTCTGCTTCGGAAACGGATTCGAGTTTTTCAGCATATTCATATACTTTTTTAAATAAATCAGAAGCTTCTTTCGATAAGGCAATGGCTTGTTCTACTTTGGTTTGTGCTTCGAGTGAATTTGCTTTTATCAGTTGCAGGTAGTCGGGTGTTTCGTCTTTTTCAATTTTAACGATTGTACTTTCTGCTTTTTCCCGTCCGAACACTTGCGGAAATTCCGCCTCCCAATTGAAAGCTTTTTCTCCTGCCACAGCAGAGTCGTCAATCAGCGAATTACCGCATTTGATATTATTGCTCAGGTCGTTCAGTTTGCGGTTGGGTTGGGCGGTGCGTAGCCAAAGCGATAGTTTAGCTATTTCCACACTTTCGTCGTTGATATCAACTCCAAAGAGATTGTTTTCAAGGATGATGTTTTCAATATCACTCAGTACCAAACTATCGCCAAACAGTTTGGCTTGCATTTCGTCTATCGTGCGGTGTTCGTCTATCAGGAAGTTCAGCGCCTGATTCAGAAAAGCTCCTGAACCACATGCCGGGTCGCAAATGGTGATTTGCAACAGCCAGTCACGATAAGCTGTGAGTTTTTGGGCTAAAGGAAGTTTGGCTTTATTACTGCGTTTTTTGTCGGAGAAATAATCTTCTTCAACTATTCCCAGTTCAACTTTCTTTTCTTTACAAAGTTTGCCAACCGTATTGTCAACTATGTACTTTGTAATATACTTTGGAGTATAAAAAACTCCATCTCTTTTCCTAAGATTCTTAGGCTCCAAAGTGGCGACAAAAACTCCCCCTTCGGGGGCTGGGGGGCTTTCATCAAGTGAGTTTTCGAAAATATGCCCAAGTATATTTACATCCACCTCACTTTCGAAATCGTATTCCGAAAGCTTTAAGATATGCTTGTAAAGCAAATCATCGTCAATTTTTACATTGTCCAATACCGCATCGGGTTTAAATAGCCCACCATTATAGGCTAATACATCATATTGTTTGCCTTTGAATCCGGTATTCAGATATCCAAAGTATTTTTTGAAGCGATTGTACAGCGGGTTGTATTCATCTAAATCACCGAGTTGTTGCCATTGATTCAGAATCAAACGTACTGAATTGGGTGGTAATAATTGTCGATCTTCGGCAAAGAGCAAAAACAGGAAACGGTCTAATAGTTTCTGTGATTTTCTGAAAAGAACCAATGTGTCGTATTCCGGATTTAAAGCCACAAGGTTTTGATGCAGATCGCGCTTAAACAGCGAGTAATCGTTGTAAAGTTGCCTGGTTATTTTATCTTCCTGACTAATCGACTCATCTTTTATCTTTTTCGGAATGTCTTTTTCAATGCTTTGGTAATGAAGACACAAGTAAAGTAATTCGAACTCTTTTTCGGTAAGCGTAAACAAATTAAACTCAATAAATTCGATGGCTGTGTCAACATAAAACCTTAACTTTTCGAAATTGGAAGTAACTACATAAACGCACTTCGGTTGATTATTTTTATATCCAAATGCCTGAACTTCCACATTCCCTAAATCAGTAGTATTAGTGCCTTTCAGCTCAATAACAGCCTTAACCACATTGCCAATAACTATGGCTCCATCGGCTTTTTTTACTGTCTTTTACGTTTTTATATTCTGTGGTAAGATTAAAGTCGGGTGCTGGATTTTTTGCATAACCCAAAATATTGACAAACAAATCAATCAGAAACTCGCCCTGATATTGTTCTTCTTTACTGTTACGGATGTTTTCCTGAATAGTGGAATTATGAAAATGGATTTTGAATTTGGAATAAGCCAATTGAATGGTTTGTTTATCCAGTGTTTTTAGATATTTATTTATAACAGTAGGTTGAAATAAGGACATAATCGATTTATGAATAGGTTATTCTAAATTATTTTTTAAAAATAATTCTTCAAAGATATAAAAACAATTTTATGATGAAACGCTTTTATCATGTATTTTTAAATATCTACTTTTTGAAACTTTTTCTTTACCTTTGCAAACTACAAATTTTAATCCCGATAGTTATTAGTACAAACGTTCAAACTTATATATTATGGCTGTTATTAAACCGTTTAAAGGCATTCGTCCTCCAAAAAACTTAGTCGAAAAAGTGGCTTCACGCCCTTATGATGTATTGAATTCTGAAGAAGCCCGGATGGAGGCTGAAGGAAATTCTATGTCGCTTTACCGCATTATAAAACCTGAAATCGATTTTGAACCCGGAACCGATGAGCATGAAGAAAAAGTGTATCAAAAAGCGTTGGAGAATTTTACCAAATTCAAAAATGAAGGCTGGTTGGTTCAGGACACTGCAGAGAATTATTATGTTTATGCGCAGACAATGAACGGTAAAACTCAGTACGGATTGGTAGTTTGTGCCAATGTGGATGATTATTTGAAAGGCAATATCAAAAAGCATGAATTGACGCGTCGCGACAAAGAAGAAGACCGTATGAAACATGTAAGGGTGAATAATGCCAATATCGAACCTGTGTTTTTTGCTTATCCACATCGGGATGATTTAGATGCTATTGTAGCCGAAACAATTAAAAATGAACCGGTTTATAATTTTATTGCTCCGGGAGATGGATTCGGTCATCATTTTTGGGTAATAGATAATGCAGATACAATTAATCGCATCACCGGTATTTTTTCTGAAATACCTTCGCTGTATATTGCCGATGGTCATCACCGTAGTGCCGCTGCTGCCCTTGTGGGTAACGAAAAACGACTGCAAAATCCAAATCATACCGGCGACGAAGAATATAATTATTTTATGGCAGTTTGCTTCCCCGACAATCAATTAAATATTATTGATTATAACAGGGTTGTAAAGGATTTGAATGGTTTGTCGGATGAGGCGTTCATTGAGAAACTTGCTGTTAATTTTGATGTAAAAAAAACAGGTGCAGAAATTTACAAACCCAATAAATTGCATAATTTTTCGTTGTATTTGTCGGGTAACTGGTATTCGCTGACAGCTAAGGCCGGAACTTATAATGATAACGATCCGATTGGCGTGTTAGACGTAACCATTTCTTCCAATCTTATTCTCGACGAAGTGCTTGGAATTAAAGACCTTCGAAGCGATAAACGCATTGATTTTATTGGTGGAATACGTGGACTTGGCGAACTTAAAAAGCGGGTTGACAGCGGTGAAATGAAAGTGGCGTTGGCGCTGTATCCTGTATCGATGAAACAATTGATTGATATTGCAGATACCGGTAATATTATGCCGCCAAAAACTACCTGGTTCGAACCGAAATTGCGTTCAGGACTTGTAATTCATGAGTTGGTTTAGTGTTTCGTGTTTCAAGTTTCGTGTTTCAAGTGTTTCAAGAGTTTGAAGGTTTGAGAGGTTTGAAAGTTGTTTCTACCAACTACCTACTATCAACTATTTTCTTAATTTCTTAATTTCTCATTTTCTTAATTTTTATTTTTTTTTCATGCAAAAACAACTTGTATATATATCGCTGATAATCATGACTTTGATTTCGTTTCAAAGTTGTGGAGTGAAAGCTCGTATAAAAAAAGCCGATAAAAAATTTGAAATTGGAGAATATTTTTCGGCTGGCGAAATTTATAAAAGTGTGTATGGTAAAGTTCCCGCAAATGATAAACCATTAAGATCAAGAATTGCATTTCAGCAAGGCGAATGTAACAGGTTGTTGAATTACTATCAGGCTGAAAAATCTTATGCCAATGCTGTAAAATATGGTTACTCAGATAGTATTGTTTATCTGAGGTATGCGCAGGTGTTGCAACGAAATGGAAAATATGCTGATGCTGCAAAAAACTATGCCATTTATCTGCAAGATGACAGTGCAGATGTTACTGCCAAAGAAGGTGCTAAATTGGTGGAATTGATTGAAAAACTAAATTCAGAACCAACCGGATACAAAGTGAAACGTGCTGATGTTTTTAATGTTCGCAGAGCTTATACATTCAGTCCGGTTTTTATTGGTTCGGATGCCGATATGTTATTCTTTACCTCCACGCGATCAATCAATAAGAAAGTAGTTCTAAAAAATAGCGCTATCACCGGATTGCCCAATAATAAAATATTTTTTGTCCGGAAAAATGCAACCGGAAAATGGGAAAAGCCTGAAATCATTGGTTCAGAGGTAAACACTTTATCGACAGATGATGGCGTTTGTTCGTTTTCTCCCGACGGTAAGGTTATGTATTTCACAAGGGCTCGTCAACAAATTGATGCTGCTACTGGAACTGAAATCTACTCATCTACAAGAGCTGGAGGTGCATGGAGTGAACCTAAAAAAATTAAGTTTTTTGCAGATACTACAATTTCAGTTGCTCATCCGGCCATTGCGCCCGATGGAGAAACCATATATTTTGTTTCGGACTCGCCGGAAGGATTAGGTGGTAAAGATATTTGGAAAGGTAAAATTGAAGGTGATGAATGTAAATATATAGAAAATCCTGGTAAGCAAATAAATACATCCGGTGATGAAATGTTTCCGGTTGTTCGCCAAAACGGAGTATTGTATTTTTCGTCGAACGGACTTCCCGGATATGGTGGATTAGATATTTTTAAAGCCGAAAAACAAAAAGATGAAACTTGGATAGTACGAAATGTTGGCGCACCTGTAAATTCACAAGCCGATGATTATGGCATGACATTCGAAAATAATCTTGAAAAGGGTTACTTTACATCTAATCGGGGCGAAGTGCGTGGCTACGATGCTTTGTGGAGTTTCGAGTTGACTTCCAATGAATATTTACTTGAAGGAAAAGTGCTCGACGAACAAAAGAACCCAATTTCGGATGCAGTCATTCGTTTGGTAAGTAGTACCGGTATGAATGCAAGACTATTGACCAAAAAAGATGGTTCGTATCGTATAAAACTTGAAAAAGATATGGACTGTGTGATGATGGCATCTGCACGTGGTTATCTTAATAGCGAAAATAAATTGTCAACAAACGGACTGAAGGAGAGCAAGACTTTTACGATAGATTTTATATTGCCTGCCATTTATAAACCAATTCAGCTGAATAATATCTTCTATGAATTTGGGAAATGGGAATTGACCCCGGCTTCGGAAAAAGGGTTGCAAATGCTACTTAAAGTATTGAAGGACAATCCAAATATTTCTATCGAATTAAGTGCACATACCGATTATGTAAGTAATAATGCAATTAATAAGGTGTTGTCAGAAAAACGTGCTAAATCAGTTGTGGATTATTTGATAGCTGCTGGAATTGCACCCGCAAGGCTTAAACCAGTGGGTTACGGCGAAGAAAAGCCATTCGTTGTAGATGTTAATGTAGCTAAAACATATCCATTTTTGAAAGAAAATGATGTACTCAATGAGGAATTTATACTCAAATTGAAACCCGAACAGCAGGAATTGACAAATCAGATCAATCGTCGTACTGAATTCAGGGTAATCAAAACAAATTATAAATAGTTTTGAGTTTCAGGTTTCGAGTTGGAAATTCATCTTCTTTATTCTTATTTCCAACACTTTGTCTTTAATCTTTGCACTAAATTCTTTGTTTTAAAAAATAGTAAATGGTAAATGAATAAATAGTAAATAATTTAATGAAACAATATATCGATTTACTTCAACGTGTGATGGACGAGGGCGTTCATAAAGAAGACAGGACCGGCACAGGTACAATAAGTGTTTTCGGTCATCAAATGCGTTTTAATCTTGAAGATGGATTTCCCTGTCTGACTACAAAAAAAATTCACCTGAAATCAATTATCCATGAATTGTTATGGTTTTTGAAAGGTGATACCAATGCAAAATATTTACAAGAAAACGGAGTCAGAATATGGAACGAGTGGGCTGACGAAAATGGTGATTTGGGTCATATTTATGGTTATCAGTGGCGATCGTGGCCCGATTATAACGGAGGTCATATCGATCAGATTTCGGAAGTGGTGAATACCATTAAAACCAATCCTGATTCACGTCGTATTATAGTTAGTGCCTGGAATGTGGCTGATATTCCCAACATGAATTTGCCTCCATGTCATGCTTTTTTTCAGTTTTATGTTGCCAATGGCAAGTTAAGTTTGCAACTTTATCAGCGGAGTGCCGATATTTTTTTGGGTGTTCCGTTTAATATTGCGTCATACGCTTTACTCCTTCAAATGATGGCTCAGGTTACTGGTCTTAAAGCCGGTGATTTTGTTCATACATTGGGTGATGCACATATTTACACCAATCATCTTGAACAGGTTAAACTTCAGTTGAGTCGCGATTTACGTCCTTTACCCCTTATGAAAATCAATCCCGATGTTTCAGATATCTTTAATTTTAAATATTCCGATTTTGAATTGATCAACTACAATCCTCATCCACATATTAAAGGTGAAGTTTCTGTTTAATTACACATTATTTATTAAGATGTGCAATTTTAACCATGTTTAGCAATTCGAATGATATAATTCTTAATTTATTATGTAATTTTGCCGTTCTGCTGATTTCAATTTAATAAGTTTAATTAGAAAATCGAAAGAATCTATGTGTAAAATTTCAATTATTGCTGCTGTTGCCGATAATTATGTAATTGGTAAATCAAATAAACTTCCCTGGCATTTATCTGCCGATTTAAAGCGTTTTAAAGAATTAACTTCAGGTCATGTGCTTTTAATGGGAAAACGTACTTTTCAGAGTTTGCCTAACGGACCATTACCTAACCGAAAAAACATAGTTCTAACTTCAATGCTTTCAGAAGGTGTTGTAGAAGGGTATTTCGAGGCAAATTCAATTGATGATGCATTGGAATTATGTGAGAATATTACTAAAATATTTATTATTGGTGGTTCGGTAGTTTACAATCAAAGCATGGAGTTTGCCGATGATATGTATATTACCTGGGTTCATGGAGATGTTGAAGGGGATGTCTATTTTCCAACCATTGATTCCGAAATCTGGGAAGAAGTATCAAGAGAAGATTTTCCAGCCGATGAAAAGAATCAATATCCATATTCATTTTCATATTATTTAAGAAAAAAATAGAAAATATTTTTTATAAAATATACTTAAAGCGTCAGTTTAACAAAACTGACGCTTTTTTAATAGATTGAACAATAAAATTTAATTAAGTATTTTAATATCTGACTAATTGATTATCTTTGTAGTTAATAAGAAACAATAAGTTAAAAACAAGGACATTTTATGAGCTATTTATTTAAACCTACGAATTATAATCCCATTTTAAATTTGCAGCAAACAGAATTGGGTATTATTAAAATAAAAGATTTTCTACAGTCTAATCTTTCTGCAGAATTACGTTTACGACGTGTTACTGCTCCTCTTTTTGTGCTGAAAGGAACAGGTATCAATGATGATTTAAATGGTGTGGAGCGTGCAGTTAGTTTCCCGATAAAAGATTTTGGCGATGCCCGCGCAGAAGTTGTTCATTCATTAGCTAAATGGAAACGATTAATATTGGCTGATTATGAAATTGAAAATGGTTATGGTATTTATACCGATATGAATGCCATCCGTGCTGATGAAGAGCTTGGTAATTTACATTCGCTTTATGTTGACCAATGGGATTGGGAACGTGTAATGACACCCGAAGAAAGAAATGTAGATTTTCTGAAGTCAATTGTGCGTCGCATTTATTCTACCCTTTTGCGTACCGAATATCTTGTTTCTGAAAGCTTTCCTGAAATTACACCTGTTCTTCCAGATGAAATTACGTTTATTCATGCCGAGGAACTTCGTTGTTTATATCCCGATAAAACCGCTAAAGAAAGAGAATTTGAAGTAGCCAAAGAATATAAGGCCGTTTTTATCATTGGTATAGGTGGTGCTTTGGGCGATGGAGAAAAACATGATGGTCGCGCACCTGATTACGATGACTGGTCAACTTTGGGCGAGAATGGATTACCGGGTTTAAATGGTGATATTATTCTTTGGAATCCTGTTCTTGAACTTCCTTTCGAAATTTCATCTATGGGAATTCGTGTAGATAAAAAAGCACTACTCAAACAGTTAGAAATTGAAGGTAAACTTGAAAGACTTGAAATGTATTTTCATAAACGATTGATGGAGGATTCATTGCCATTGTCAATTGGAGGAGGAATAGGTCAATCCCGTATGTGTATGTTTTTCCTTAGAAAAGCACATATTGGTGAAATTCAGGCAAGTATCTGGCCGGAAGAAATGTATGATGAATGTAAGAAATTAAATATAAATCTGATTTAAGAAATATGAAATTCCCGAAAAACATTCCTTTTTCGGGAATTTTTTTATGATTGATCTCAGAATTAATAGGAAATAATAGGGATTAGATACCGTGCTCCAAAACATAATTTTATACTGTATGTAAATAAATTGCTTTTCTGACTGTTTTTTTGTACTTTCGCAGAATAAATTACATTGAATTTAAGCTTAAAATGAATATAGATTTTCAAAAACTAAATGGTTTGGTACCTGCAATTATTCAGGATAATCAGACATCTAAAGTATTGATGCTGGGTTTTATGAACGAAGAAGCACTTTCGATCACTCAGAAATCCGGTATGGTTACATTCTTTAGTCGCACAAAAAACCGACTTTGGACAAAAGGGGAGGAGAGCGGTAATTTTCTGAATGTTGTTTCAATCACTCCCGATTGCGATAACGATACTTTATTGATAAAAGTAAATCCGGTTGGACCCGTTTGCCATACCGGAAACGATACTTGTTGGAACGAAAGTAACAGTGGTGACTTCGGTTTTCTGAATTTTTTGCAACAATTTATACAACTACGATTTAAAGAAATGCCCGAAGGATCTTACACGACATCGTTGTTTAAAAGTGGCGTAAACCGCATGGCGCAGAAGGTGGGTGAGGAAGCAGTGGAAACTGTAATTGAAGCTACTAATGGTACTGACGAAGGTTTTCTGTACGAAGCATCCGATTTGATTTATCATCTTATTGTTTTGCTAACTTCTAAAGGATATTCTCTCGATGATTTAGGCCGCGAACTTAAAAAAAGGCATAAGTAGTTATATATTAAAAAGTAATGAATATGAAATCGAAATTATTGATTAAATATAGCAATGTAGATATTTATCAGCAGGAATCACTGGTGCTTAAAAATGTACAACTTGTAATAAATTCCGGTGAATTTATCTTTTTTTTAGGGAAAGTTGGAAGTGGAAAAACTTCACTAATGAAATCGTTTTACTGTGAATTGCCTGTATTCGAAGGTTTAGCTGAAGTGTTAGGTTACGATTTAACTTCAATCAACTCAAGTGAAATTCCATTATTGCGTCGGAAAATTGGTATTGTATTTCAGGATTTTCAGTTGTTAACCGATCGATCGGTTTATGATAATCTTGAATTTGTACTGAAAGCAACTGGCTGGAAAGATGAAGAATTAATTGACGAACAAATTGCGGGTGTCTTAAGTCAGGTGGGTATGTCTGATAAAAGTAATAAAATGCCTCATCAGTTGTCCGGTGGTGAACAACAACGAATTGTAATTGCGAGGGCTTTATTAAATTCGCCTGAGATAATTATTGCGGATGAACCAACCGGCAACCTTGATTTGGAAACTGGTAGAGAAATTCTTGATTTACTTTACAATATCCGTAAATCAGGCACAACGGTTATCATGGCAACTCACAACTTAAACTGGTTGGATTTGTATAAGGGAAGGATTATCAGATTTGAAAATGAAAATGTGATTGAAATTCAGAATCTATCCACTATCGAAACGGTTACTGTTAAGGAAATTGTAGAGAATGATGAAATTGTTGAATTCCACGAAATAGAGGAATCAGATACTGAAGAGAAAAAGGTTTAAAGGCACTGAATATGAAAAAGTTACTGTGTCCACAATGCAAAATTCAACGCTTCAGAGTTAAGAACGAAATTGGAGAAACGGTAGTGGTTACTGTGAATGAAAAATATGAAATCGAACCGCTTTATCCTGATGTTTCTTTAGAAGGTTTTGATTTGGAAACCATTTATTGTTTGGGTTGTTCGTGGAGTGGACATCCACGAAAATTAGTATCACATTAATGAAATTAGAAGGAGTTAAATTTTTACAGTGAAATATTAACTGTAATTTCAGTTATTGAAAAGATATTCTTCTTTGTCAGATTTTAGATCCCATTTTTTAAAGTACTAAATGATATTAAACACAAGGTGAAATAATAAATATTCACTTTGTGTTTTTTTTTATTATTAACAACGTGAAGTTTATTGAATTGTCAAAGAGAAAAGATAATATATTGAAATAATCAACTCTATTTTATTAATCTAAAAATTTATGCAGTATCTTTGGAATCGTTAATTTTAAAAATTCTATTTAATGAAAAAGGAAGATAAATTAAAATATTACAAATGGAGTTGGGGTGATCGTTACGATGGTTGGAGAGTACGCAAAGTTGATCCGGTTTTTTCAGTTATTCCTTACTTTCTCCGAACCCGCATGGATGCCCAAAATTATTTTGAGGAACGCATACCAATTGATCATATCGAGGAGTTTATAAAGAAAAATAAAGCTGAAATACCTGAATTGTCGGTTATGCATGTGGTAATGGCTTCTCTGGTACGATTAATTTCTCAGCGTCCGCATCTTAATCGTTTCGTGATGTGGAATAAGATATTCTCCAGAAATCATATTAATTTTTCAATAGCTGTTAAACGATCACTTTCCGATACAGGTGAAGAAACGCTTATTAAACCTTTCTTTTTACCTACTGATACATTGCAGGACATCGTAAGGAAAACAAGGCAGGAACAGGAAAACAATCAGCAGGTAGGACAGCAGAATTCCTCCGATACAATTTCTAAAATTTTGGGTATGTTGCCGGATTTGGCAATGCGTATTGTCGTATTTTTACTCCTTTGGCTCGATAAAGTTGGACTGATGCCCAAGTTTATCGAAAAAGCAAGTCCATGGCATTGTAGTATATTTCTTACAAATATCGGCTCCATAGGAGTCGAGTCCATTTATCACCATTTATACGAATTCGGGACATGTAGCTTGTTTGTGGCGATGGGAAAAAAATCACGAAGACATAATCTTAATAAGGCAGGTGAATTAGTTCCCCACAAAAGCATTTTGTTGAAATTTGTGCTTGATGAACGAATTTGCGATGGTTTTTATTATGCTTCGTCGATGCGAATTCTTAGTAAAATTCTTGCCGACCCATCGGTTCTGCTTTCACCACCTGAAAAAGTCATAGTTGACGAAGGTGTGGGTAAAAAGAGAATTGATATTTAAATATATTTCAGAACAAGACATTTAGATAAAAAAAAACGCTGTTGGAAATTAAATTCCTTCAGCGTTTTTTGATTTTTTAGAAAGTTATTTTGATTAAATAGTCGACCCTTAAAAAGCACATAAGATAAAGATTATCAACAAAATATC
>CAYNHC010000103.1:0-11451 GCA_964396705.1 uncultured Paludibacter sp. | reverse complement strand
TTTGGAATGCCGGTGTCAGTGAAAAAAGCTCGGAAGGATTTGGGTGGGTGGAAATATTTAAAATAGAAGATCCAAAATAGCATTAAGAATTAAATTTTAATTATTATGATACAGGAACTAGTTAATTTCACAGCTAATTTGGATGAGGATTTCAAGACATTAGGTTCTCTTCCCAAAGAAGGGTTGCATATTCTATTAAAGATTGTAACAAACGATTTGAGGGGAATACGAATTGATACTACAGACATTGAGTATGAACTTTATTTAAAAAAGCAAAAAGATGACATCTCGGATTTTCTGAACAAATGTAAAACTCTTCAACAAAATGCCTGGTGCATTAATACCAACAAATGCTTTGATCTGCCAACAAAAGCTATTCATACTTGTTCTCCCTTTGCTGTTGCATTTAAAAGAGAACATTTGGAAGACGGTGCAAAATATAAAGCAAATGACGGAAGAAAAAAACAAATTTATGAACGTTTTGAACCCTACTTCAATAAGGCACTTGATTTATTTGAAGATAAAGAAGAATTAGAAAAGTATGAGTTATTCAAACAATTTTTTACGCATAATACATTTTCTATTGTACTGAAAAAAGTAAACGATAATTTTTCGAATCAACGCAACGAATTGGATTTGGAATTATCCAATATGAAAGAACAATTGAAAAATACATCTGACAAGATTCAGAAGCAAGAAATTAAAGAAAAAATTGCTGACATAGAACAGAAACTTCTTAAAGTGAAAGTTTTAGATGACAGTGACTATATTCTTTTTTATCTTGAACTGCCAATAGAAGAATACGCTGAAACACATAATAAGTATTTAAAGGATAATCTTTTTACTATTCCTAAATATACTACTCCTGCAAATGAAAAGGGATTGATTTATGGCAGTAGTAATTTTATGAATGGGTTAAATGGTAATATGCCTTTCTTAATGCATCAAACAGCTCCTTTTGATATTAGTGGACGTATTTCAAATATTGATGCCAAACTTCTTTATGAATTACAGAATATCTTTCCCAATAAGACACTACCCAATCCATTGCCTGTATTTATTTATAAGGAAGAATTGCAAGAGAAAACTATTGGCATAATTAAAGACAACAGATTCAAATCCGATTTCGGTTATAAAGAAATTATTCAAAAATTAGTTGAAAAATATGAGGATGATATAAGCAACTATTATCTGCTATATTGGCAAAATACAAATGATGGTTTGGCATTTATGGACTTCGACTTTGTAACTAAGTTTGAATATAAAATTTCAGACGAACCGTTGGCGATACTTAATTTGTTTGGCATTAAAGAAAAAGGAGAAAAGGAGTTCAAACATTATCCTCTAATTCAAAATATATTTGATTTAGAAAAACAGGTATTTAAGCCACTGCTCCAAAATGTCAGAAAAGAAGTCAATTATTTTGATAAATTAAATCCAGAAGATTACAAAGACAGAAGAAAGTCACCTAATATTCTTTATAATAATCGTTTTATATCTTTTTCAAAATTAAGAAAGCCTATTTACGATTATGTGTATAAATCTCAAAGGTATACAATAGAGGGTCATAATTTTGACGAAATGGTTTTCAGCTCCATAATAGATGATATAAAAAATAGTAACGGATATGGGGTTAAAGACAAACTTAATATATGGTACAGTTTATATGAATATTTCAATACTAATAACAAAATTAATATGGTAAACAAATTAAAAGAATATCAGGACTTTGTGGCTGCCATCATTGCCGATGAACCATTGACTGATATAACGGATGAAAAATTCGCCTTTGCAGCGGGGCAGGTTATTGATTACATTCTGAGTAAGAGTAAATCGGCCGACACAAGTTACAACTTACTTGAGCCATATTTGCAACAATCTAAATGTGAGGAATTTAAAAGGGCTGTTGCCAACGATTTTGGCAGATACAAACACGTAAAATTTTCAAAGAATTTCGAAAAAGTAGCTGCTTTTGTCTTGAGTTATGAAACTTCTGCCAATCTAAAGCATTTATTGCCTCAACTTTTATCAGGAGTATTTTCAAAAAATCAATTATTCAGTAGTAACCTATAAAATTTACAAATATGTCAACAACATTTAATAACCGCGTATATGGCGCAGCCATAATCAAATCAATCAACTCAAATTACAATGCCGACTTTTCCGGTCAACCCAGAAAGTTGCCCAATGGAACCGTTTACGCAACGGACAAAGCGCTCAAGTATTCTATCCGTAATTATTGGAAAGATGTTTTAAAAGAAAATGTATTTTTCTTTAAATCTTATAACGAAATGATGAAACCAAGAACTCTTGATGAAAGGTATCTTGAATTATTCAAAGATTTCAAACGAGATGTTACATCCGATAAATATTGTCTATTCCAATTTGATGGAGAGGATATTAAAGGATTAATACCCAATCAACCTAAAGCAAAAAATGTAAAGGATATTTATAATGGTATTGATGAAGAAGACGAATTAAATTCAATAAAAAATGTTTTGACAGATCTAACAACTAAAAAAATTAAAACATCTACTTTGAATAATGTAACCAAAGATAATTTAGAAGAAGATACAAATATATTTTACATCGATAAAGATGGGAAATACATAAAGGTAACAGAAGACGAATCCATTGTAAAAAAAGGCGTTGGTATGGTTTTAGAAAATATGGGGGGTGGAATCAATAGAACTTTAACTTTAAAGGATTTATTATCGTGTTTAGATGTCCGACTGTTCGGAGCAACTTATGCCGGTCAAACCAATATTTCAATTCACGGAACTTGCCAAATTACACACGGGTTAAATAAGTTTACAGAAAATGTGATTTATTCCGAACAAATTATGTCTCCTTTCAAAAATTCCAATGAAAAAAGTGCTGATAGTACAATGACTACTTTAGGCTCACAATCACGTTTACAGGAGGGCCACTATGTACATCATTTTTCAGTCAATCCAAAGAATATTGAAGAAGATGTAAAACGAACCAATTCAGAAGGTCTTACTACCTATGATATTGATAAACTAAAAGAAGGATTAAGGAAAGGGGCAACTTATTATGATTCGGCAGCAAAAGCAGGAACTGAAAACGAACTTTTACTGTGGATTCAATTAAAATCGGAATCAAAACTCGTTCTGCCTTCTTTTGTCAGCATGATTGATGTGATGGAAAATAAGGAAATCGATCTATCTAAAGTAAGTGCGTTATTGTCAGAAGAACACATAAAATCCGAAATAGAAAAGGTAGAGATTTATTATAATAGAGCCCATACTAAGGTATTAGCAGAACCTGCCGATGCTGAATTCTCAGAATTGTAAATCAAATGCAAATGAAATTAATATCCTTTGATTTAAAAGCAGACTTTGCCTTTTTTCGAAAACCGGATACAAATGCCACTATTAATTTGTCATACAATATTATTCATCGGCCTGCTGTGTTAGGTATTTTGGGAGCAATTATAGGGCTTGAGGGATATAAAGAAAAAGATATATTGCCTCAATATTATGAAGTATTGAAAAATGTAAGAATTGGGATAGAACCCTTGAATCACGAAAAGGGAAACTATGCCAAAATTAATATCAAATATTCCAATACGGTGGGCTATGCCAATAAAGGAACAAATTTTTTGACAGAAGAACTAACATTGGTAAATCCGGAATACCGAATTTATCTTTTATTAAACGAAGATGATGAATATCAAAAACAATTGATTAGTTCTATACAAAAAGGATGTGCAGAATTTATTCCTTATTTTGGGAAAAATGAGTTTACAGCCTGGTGGAGTGCTGTATCTTATAAAGAGTATCATTTTGCTGAACAGCCGATTCAGGATGAAATTATAAGGATTAAAAGTGTCTTTTACAAAAAAAATATCTTGAGAAATAATGCTGAAGCACCATTCCCAGACTTATTAAATTTTGATGAGGAGGAAACACCTTTCATCTATTTTGAAAGATTACCTAAAGATTTTGACTTGGCATTGATGCAATATGAGATTGCAGAGTTTGCTTATTCAAATTACTTAATCAAGAATGCACAACAGCTTGATAATTTATTTTTCATTGATGAATTAAATGCTTATATCCAACTGCTATAAAACCGTATCTGACATTATTTGTGATTTACCTGCGCTGAGTAATATATTACTCAACGCAGGTAATTATTATGCACATACGCCGAAAGGCCTCAATAATATAAAAGAGACACTTGCAGAGCATATCGGATTGGTTAATGAGTATTTTGTAAATCTTACGAACCATCATCAGTTAGATAAAATTATTGATAAACTTATTAATGGACTAAAAGCGAGTTTAAATTTAGAAACAGGTAATTATATAAAATATCTCTTTGTCGAATCAATCGTTTTTCACGATTATGGAAAAATAAACGAGCACTTCCAGTCCGAAAAAATGGATAATGATTTATTTAAAAAGAAATCCTCTACACAAAGTCCTATCAGTTCGAATCATTCTTCTTTAAGTGCATTTCTTTATATTGGGAAGCATCTTAATGAAATTGCGTTGGGAAATCGACAAGATCCGTTACTTGTGGTTTGCTGTTTGTTCTTTGCATATTCTATTTTCAAACATCATGGAAAATTTTTTGATGATGATTATGCATCGACCATTGGATTTACAGAGTTAAAGGCAAGAAATAACTGGGAAGAAGTACAAAACTTTCTTGCTTCTTATCTATCAAATTATCAGTTCAATATTAATCCAAAGATTATCAAACTCATAGGAAATGGAAGATTATTAAACGAGAGACCATATATTGATTATATTCATTCATTTGAACTTTATACTCTTTGCCGTCTTAATTTTTCTCTTTTAACGGCATCGGATTATTTAGCGACAAATGAATATATGAATTCTTTGCTTATTAATGATTTTGGCGTTCTTACTAAAGAAAGAATAAACGAATTATATGATAATGTCAACAAAAGGGAATGGATTGATAAGGATCAAACAAAGAAAAATTATAACAGGGCTACTTATGACGCTTTAAAAAACTATGAATTTAAAAATCCAAAAGAAAAAAACGGTCAAAACTTAAATGTCCTTCGTAAAGAAATGGCTATTGAGGTCATTAGAAACATAAGACAGCAGCAGCAAAATAACCTTTTTTATATAGAAGCACCTACGGGAGGTGGTAAAACTAATCTTTCCTTACTTGCGACCATTGAATTGTTGAAAATATACGAGGGACAATACAACAAGGTGTTTTATGTGTTCCCCTTTACAACTTTAATTACCCAAACCTATGTTGTTATTCGGGATATGTTGGGGTTAAAGGAAGAGGAAATTATTGAACTTCATTCAAAATCAGGTTTAAAATCCAGTTCCGGAGAAGACGATAACTATGGAGACAAACGATTGAATTATATTAATTACCTTTTTGTAAATTATCCTTTTTGTCTTTTGTCGCACGTCCGCTTCTTTGATATACTGAAATCAAATGAAAAAGAAGCTAACTATTTATTGCATCGATTGGCAAATTCTATTGTTGTAATAGATGAATTACAATCGTATAATCCATCACAATGGGATAAAGTCATATACTTTATCAGACAATATAACGACAAGTTTAACATCAAATTTATTTTGATGTCGGCAACGTTACCAAAGCTGGATAAATTAAATGTATTTAAAGAGAATGTAACCGATTTTGTTTATTTACTTCCCGATGCAAAAGAGCTTTATTTTAATAATCCGAATTTTGCAGGTCGTGTCAATTTTAATTTTGATTTATTCAATAAAAAGGATCTTCTCTTACAAGAACTGGCAGATAAAGTCATCCAATCTTCTACTGATTTTTTTCAATACGATTTTGGTAAGGCAAAGCCAAAAGACAGTATTTATACTATTATAGAATTTATATATAAACAGGCCGCGACGGATTTTTATTCAATTATCAAGGAATATAATTTTTTTGATGAAATATTTGTATTATCAGGAACAATACTTGAATATCGCAGAAAGGAGATTATCAATTATTTGAAGAATCCGGCAGGCAGAAAAAAGAAAATTATTTTGATTACTACTCAGGTTGTTGAAGCAGGAGTAGATATTGATATGGATATAGGCTTTAAAGATCGTTCAATTATCGATTCAGATGAGCAGCTTGCTGGTCGTATAAACAGAAATGTCAATAAAGAAGAATGTACTCTTTATCTTTTTAATTACAATAAAGAATCTGTCATTTACGGGAAAGATTTAAGGTACGAAATAACTAAAGAACAGATAAAGGAGCAGGAATACAAACGAATCATTGAACAGAAAGATTTCGATTCTCTTTATAACAAAATATTTGAAGATAGAAATAAATGGAATGAAGATGAAATGGCGGCAAATTTTAGTGAATATGAACACGCGATTCACAAACTAAGATTCAAAACAGTCAATGATAATTTTAGATTAATTGATAAACAAAATTTGTCTTGCTTTATTCCTTTGGATATTCCCATACAAATTAATGGGACGACCGAAAAGAGCATTGATTTTATCTTTAATGAATCGGAATTACAGTTTCTTGAACAAAACGAAATTTATCCAAACGAACAAAATAAAATTAGTGGAAAAAAAGTATTTGATTTATACCTTGATTCAATTCACAATAAAATTGACTTCACACAACAGCAAATAAGAAGTAAAGTCTTGCAAAGCATTATTAGTAAGTATGTATTCTCAATATTTGCGAGTCCTAAAATTGAAAACAAGTTAGTCCATTTTTATGATATGGATAAATCAGATTACGGTTATATCTACATAGAAAGATGGCAAGATATTTATTCAATTGAACAAGGCCTTGATGCTAAAAAATTAGTAGGAATAGAAGAAACTCAATTTTTGTAAAATTTAGTTATGGAAATAACAGGAACACACATCCATTATTATTTCAATTGTCATCGACAATTGTGGCTGTTTACCAATGGAATTAATATGGAACAAACCAGCGATACAGTTTACGAAGGAAAGCTTATACATGAAACATCCTATACACAACGGTCTGAACGGTTTAAAGAGGTTGAGATAGGCCCGGTTAAAATTGACTATTTCGACCAGAAGAATAAAGTAATCCATGAAATCAAGAAATCGAGCAAATTGATTGAGTCTCACGTCTGGCAGGTGAAATATTATATCTGGGTGTTTGTGCAAGCCGGGATTGAAGGTGTAACCGGAATTCTGGAATATCCGAAAGAACACAAAACCGAAGAAGTTTTTTTGAGTGTACCTGACCGGAAATATATTGAAGAACTTCTGGATAGAATTGATAAACTTATTCATCAGGAACCATGTCCCCCACTACTCAACGAACCTAAGTGTAAGAATTGTAGCTATTTTGATTTTTGTTATTCAGGTGAAATCTGATTTATTATGAAAAAAACATATTATCTATTCAATCCGGGTCGACTACAGCGATGCGATAATACGCTGAAATTTACGCCGTACGATGAAGATGGTAACGAACAAAAGCCTCGTTTTTTGCCTGTAGAAGATGTCGCCGAATTGTATTGCTTCGGAAATCTCGATGCTAATGCAGCATTGTATAATTTTCTAGGTCAAGAACAGATATTAATTCATTTTTTCGATTATTACGAAAATTATACCGGTTCATTTATGCCCCGTGAGGCATTGATTTCAGGCAAGATGTTAATCGCACAAGTAAAATGTCAGCAAAACCGGAAAAGCCGGATTACTCTGGCACAACAAATTCTCGAAGGTGCAAGCTTTAACATGGTGAAAAATCTTCGCTATTACAACAACCGGGGAAAAGATCTTGAACCGATAATAGAAACCGTTGAAGAATTAAGTTCGAAGATCATACAAACCTCCGCCATCGATGAACTGATGGGAATAGAGGGGAACATTCGTAAAAATTATTACGAGGCTTTTGAGCTGATTATTAATGATTTTAGTATGGATGGCCGTTCATATAGACCGCCTAAGAATGAAGTAAATGCTTTAATATCTTTTGGGAATATGATGTGCTACAGCCAGTGCCTCCGAGCTATTCATCAGACTCAGTTGAATCCGGCTATCAGTTTCTTGCACGAGCCCGGCGATCGCCGGTTTTCTCTTTCGCTCGATCTGGCAGAAGTTTTCAAACCGCTATTGGTAGACCGGGTAATCTTTAAGGTGATGAACAAAAAGATGATTCAACCAAATCATTTTGAAGAACAGCTAAACAAAATAATTCTGAAGCCGAACGGCAAAAAGACGTTTGTCCAGGCTTTTGAAGAACGCATAGAAGAAACCATAAAACACCGCAGTTTAAACCGGTCGGTTAGCTACAAGCACCTTATTAAATTAGAATGCTACAAAATACAAAAGCACCTGCTGGGGATAGAAGAGTATAAACCTTTTAAAATGTGGTGGTAATGTATGTTATTGCTGTTTATGATGTTGGAGAAAAGCGGGTTGCAAAAATGCTGAAATTATGCCGCCGGTATTTAAACTGGATTCAGAATTCGGTATTTGAAGGCGAAATCACTGAGGCAAAGTTGCTGGAATTAAAATACAAGGCCATACAAATTATGAACGACGACAACGACAGCCTGATTATTTTTAAGGCCCGTCAGGAAAAATGGCTTGATAAAGAAATTGTGGGTCATGAACGGCAAAACCTCGATACTTTTTTGTAAGCGAGATTGTCGAAACCCGAAAATTTTGTTGTTTGCCTAATATATTGTGTACGCACAAAAAAGATAGAGTTCTTTGACGTATTGGAAATAAGCAATTTATATATGGTTGTCGATAGACCGGGCAAAATACGTTATAGGGAATCGACAACAAATTAAGAATAAAATACTATTTTTGAAAACCATAGCTCATTGAAAATGAGTTATATTTTTTGAATCGTCGAACGGCTCTCAATCGTACCAACGTGGAATTGAAACGTAGAGGATTTGTACTTCACGCCATCCCCAGAGGACTCTCAATCGTACCAACGTGGAATTGAAACTCATTGATGGCTGCGATTTCTTCAAGGCTTGTGGCTCTCAATCGTACCAACGTGGAATTGAAACAGAACTTCCTGTATGTCCTTCATCCATGCTGATTTTCTCTCAATCGTACCAACGTGGAATTGAAACAGAATGGACTGAAAGACGTTATTGAAGGAAAACGGCTCTCAATCGTACCAACGTGGAATTGAAACAACAGATGAGCGCACAGATCGAGAAACTGAGCAAACTCTCAATCGTACCAACGTGGAATTGAAACTGGCTATCCGCAACAAAGTGGATACCGAGATGATCTCTCTCAATCGTACCAACGTGGAATTGAAACTGATATATCCTAAGTCGGGCTTTATCAGCCCCCACTCTCAATCGTACCAACGTGGAATTGAAACGTGGTCTTACCGCAGAAACCTCTTCGACTGCAACTGCTCTCAATCGTACCAACGTGGAATTGAAACATGGCAGGTAGTTATAAATCGGCATTGGGCAAGGTCTCTCAATCGTACCAACGTGGAATTGAAACGGAAGAACAAGACGAGTTTATTTGACGAAAGTCGAACTCTCAATCGTACCAACGTGGAATTGAAACTAGGTAGTACACAACTGTCGTGTGCTTGCGGTTACTCTCAATCGTACCAACGTGGAATTGAAACAAGGCTCCTGTTCGATACTGTTTTTGCCCTTGTGGCTCTCAATCGTACCAACGTGGAATTGAAACGGAGGATGGAGTATGAGTGATGGGATGCACATAGACTCTCAATCGTACCAACGTGGAATTGAAACCGGGTTGATACGCTTCCATCGGCATTGCTTTCACCTCTCAATCGTACCAACGTGGAATTGAAACGAAAAAAAGGCGAGTACATCAGCAAAGCAATCAAACTCTCAATCGTACCAACGTGGAATTGAAACAGGCTGTTTGATGTTTCACCTACTATCCAGGTATTTGTCTCTCAATCGTACCAACGTGGAATTGAAACAAGGATTTACCCTCGGTGCTTTTGCTCAGTTTCTCCTCTCAATCGTACCAACGTGGAATTGAAACTAGGAAGGGGTAAGGAAAGGCTTCGCTTTCGTACCACTCTCAATCGTACCAACGTGGAATTGAAACCGATAAAGTAATCACCTACTTTTATCTCTTTTATCCTCTCAATCGTACCAACGTGGAATTGAAACACGGAAATCATTGCCGACAAGTTGCAGATGCTTGGCTCTCAATCGTACCAACGTGGAATTGAAACAATGTTAAACCTTCCCTTTGTGTCCTAAGCGTATACCTCTCAATCGTACCAACGTGGAATTGAAACAGGCTTATCGTGAAAAATACGTAATGGCCGTGGAAGCTCTCAATCGTACCAACGTGGAATTGAAACCAAAGATTGGATGAATGGTATTTTGAGCAATTGTTCCTCTCAATCGTACCAACGTGGAATTGAAACAGTAGAAGGGGGCGCAAAGTACGTGTTTGAAGGTAGCTCTCAATCGTACCAACGTGGAATTGAAACTCCTTTAACCAGTCATTTACGGCTGCTTCCATGAGGCTCTCAATCGTACCAACGTGGAATTGAAACAAGTGTGGGAAGGGCATAGATGCCATGAGTGTAAACTCTCAATCGTACCAACGTGGAATTGAAACTTGTCGGAGTTGTCTCCGTACAGGAATCCCTTACGCTCTCAATCGTACCAACGTGGAATTGAAACTCGGGTAAGTATTGATTGTCAAGATATGTTGTGTCTCTCAATCGTACCAACGTGGAATTGAAACCTTCTACCGCCTGCCGCAAAAACATGGTCTTGTTAGCTCTCAATCGTACCAACGTGGAATTGAAACTAAATATACTGTTCTATACACCCATTTGCCGTAAGGCTCTCAATCGTACCAACGTGGAATTGAAACTTCATGGCTCCCATTGTCTCGGTCTGAACTATCCTTCCTCTCAATCGTACCAACGTGGAATTGAAACGGGAGATGCTCCGCCATATGGGGAGAATGGAAAACTCTCAATCGTACCAACGTGGAATTGAAACGGGGTATATGGTTATTGGTTCTATTTACAAGTTACCTCTCAATCGTACCAACGTGGAATTGAAACATGTAAGCTGCGAGCATACCTCTTAAAAATTCTACCTCTCAATCGTACCAACGTGGAATTGAAACTCTTTATACCGTGATTTATTTCTAACCGCTCGCCTTCCGCACCTCTCAATCGTACCAACGTGGAATTGAAACAACGTTTTTGGACTCTTTGCAGTTTTTGAGTCTAACTCTCAATCGTACCAACGTGGAATTGAAACTTTGTATATATATATAGAATATAATACCTATATTGCTCTCAATCGTACCAACGTGGAATTGAAACTTCGTGAACCCGATCCGGTTAAACATTTCGTAAAACTCTCAATCGTACCAACGTGGAATTGAAACTTGTTTGAATGTAAAAAACGGACTATATCCACCCACCCAAAACGGTGATATCCGTTCACTATTC
>CAYNHC010000102.1:0-11527 GCA_964396705.1 uncultured Paludibacter sp. | reverse complement strand
CGGACTTTTAAAACGAATTACCTGTTGAATTTTCGAAATCTTATGTCGAACTCACATTAAATTTCGATTAATTTATATTTTTAAAAACTAAGTTTCACACCTCCACTTACATTAATTCCGGGCATTGGATAACCATCGTTGATTTCGTATTGCTGATTTAGGAGATTATTGCCCATGGCAAATACTTCGAGATGTTTCATTGGTTTTGCTGCTATTCGCAAGTTTAAAAGAGTATAATTTTGGGTAATATTTGATGATAATACTGTATATAAATCATTGATTTGTTGGACAGATAAATTGGCATTCCAGATTTTATACTGATAATTGGCGCTCAGATTTAGTTGGTGAGCAGGTGCTGCCAGAATTTTTTTACTGGTATGTAAATAACTATAGTTGGCATGAACAAAAAGGTTCTTCAGTACGGCATATCTACCCGAAAATTCAAGTCCGAAATTAATCAAAGAACCGGTGTTTTGTCGCGTAGGTATTGGTCCACCTACCACCTGAATCAGATTTTTTGCATCAATATAATATGCATTTATTTCCAGATTCAATTTATTGCTTAATAAACTTTGCATCCATCCAAGTTCATAATTGAACATTTTCTCAGGTTGTAAAGTCGGATTTGGCGCATATAGGTAAAATTCCATCAAAGTTGGACTCCGGAACCCTTTCGAAAAACTTGCTTTTAGTGTGGAATTTTCTGTTAAATTATAATTAATTCCGGCTGTAGGTAAAAATTCTGTATCATAAACCGGGTGAAATTCAGCTCGTAAGCCTGCCGTTAATGTCATTTTTTTTAACAAATTTTGCTGAGAATAAACATAGACACCGGTTTCGTTGACTGACAACATTGTATCTTTGTGAATACCTCTGTTGGCTATTCCTCCGTATTTTTTGATGTCAGTACCAACGGTCAGAAGATTCCCTTTAAATAATTTCAACGACTGATAAAACATAAAACCGCTATTGTAATCGGAAGAAATAAATCCATCGGATAAATTATGAGTGCCGAAATTGTGAAAAACCTTGAGTGAACCCTCTGTTTTATCATATTTATTATCGACCGAGACAGCAGCTTTACCGCGCAAAATATCGATTTTAAACAATGCTGGCGCCGAAATTTTTCCATTGTCGTTTCCAATGTATTTTGCCAAATCGGCATCGGCTGTAACTGATAAATGTTCGTTGATATCATAACCCAATTTAAAATATCCGTTGCCGATATTGAAGTCGGTATTGGTGCGGATACCATCGGTATGGCTGTAATTGGCTGAGGCAAATGCATTAAATTTCTTGTTTTTTAATCCAAATGTTCCGTAGTATTTCTGAGTGTTAAACGAACCGTATGAACTCCCGATAGTGGAGCTTACACCCTCACTTTTTTGCTTTTTGGTAATAATATTGATAACACCGGCCATAGCATTCGAACCATATAAAATAGAAGCAGGTCCATGAATGATTTCCACCTTTTCCACATCCGACGACACATAAGCATCTGCCAGTGGATGCCCGAATAGTCCCTGATACTGCGGATGTCCATCAATCATAACGAGTACCTCGTTGTTGGGCGAACTACCTAAGCCACGCATACTTATTGCTCCGGAACCTCCCGTTGATACACCAAAACCGAGTATATTCCGTTCAGTTACAAAAATTCCGGGTGCGAACTGATTCAGTGCCGTAAGAATATTCATCTGACCACTGTTTTCTATATTCGTTTTATTGATTTTAGATACACTCAGTGGGATTATTTTTCTGGAAATTTCAGTTTTCGATCCGGTTACTACTATTTCATTTAAATTAACAGAGTCATTTAAAGCACTTTGAGAAAAACTTAAATTGCTGATATATAAGAGGAAAATTAAAATATATTTGCTTTGTTTCATTATAATTCAATTAATGGTGTTATAAATTTATAAAATCGTGTTACTTCTATGGTAAAAAATTTTAATCAACTTTGCTCATAATCAATTTACCATGTTCAATGCCTTTTATGCTGATGAATGATTCTGATAGTTCGGTAAGCTTGTATGAAGGTCCTTTTACTGCAATAATTTCGAGAACTTTTTCGGAAGAAATATAAAAGTTTTGAGAAGAAAGTATCTCAGAAACAGCATTTTTCTTTATCTCAAACAATTTTGCCGGAATATCGTTTTTATTATGATCGTAGGTGAGAATTATAGCCCCTGCAACTATATTATTGCATTTCCATTTAGTCTCAACTATGTTTTTCTCAATTAAATGACGAATAGCCTGTGATCTGTTCGGAAATTTATTTTCATGAACAAACACATCTAATGCCTCTAATAAGTCACTTTCAAGCGAAACTCCAAAACGGGCTACCGACATAGTGTTACTAATTTTTTAAATGGTGTTACAAACATACAAAATTTATATCACAACTGGAAACAAAAAAGGGACAATTTTAAATTGTCCCTTTTCTCAGATTTCATTTTATTTCATGTAAATCAGATTTTGTGTGCGGCTGAAGGGACTCGAACCCCCACGCCTCTCGGCACCAGATCCTAAGTCTGGCGCGGCTACCAATTACGCCACAACCGCAAGTGTTTAAAGCGGGTGCAAAGATACATACTTTTTTGAATTTTGCAAACTTTATTTTTGAATTTTCTAATTTAATGCCAATATTGATATTGTTTGCTGAGTGTTAACTTATTGTCGCAGTGTTTTAGCCAGGCGCATTGTTGTACTTATGAATGCTTCGTCAATTAAACTCATATCAGAGCTTCTGACCGGATTAATGTCAATTCCACCCCGACGTGTGTACATAGCTGCTATTAAAAGTTTTTCGGGATAAAAGTTATCAGAGAATCTTTTATAAATCATTTCGACCACCTCTTCATGAAAATGATTTTCTTTCCGGAATGAGATTAAATACGCAATCACCGATGCTAAATCAATTTTGTATCTTGTTGTTATTCTTACAAATAAGTCACCCCAATCAGGTTGATTGGTTACACGGCAATTTGAACGTAACAAATCAGTTCGAAAAGCGTACTCATGAATATCATCGGTTAAAATCCCCTTCAATAAATCAGGAGTTTCATAAAAATCGGAGAATTCTATTTTCATAAGATCTTCTGACGAAATTAAATCAGCTAAATCATTGTCAACCAAATCAGGAAAAGGAACTAATTCATTGCTATTTCTATCAAAAGAAATTACTTCAACTTTACTTTCAAGTAAATTATTCAAATCATTTTTTATTATATCTAAAACAACTGCAACCGACTCAGCAACAGAGTTTCTGAACCTTTCCATATTGAATGAATTCAGATATAGCTTTAATGATTTTGACTCAACAATATATTGACTTTCAGCTGAATAAATCAATTTCAATATACGCGATACAGGTAAACCATTTGCTGTAAGGAAAGAAACTTCATAACAATTCCAGACATCTACACCGGTAAAAGGCAATTCATTATCTGAAATTCCGTAACGAATTCTGTTTTCGGAACGTGGTATTCGAAATAGCAAAGAAGCATCATAATTGCCGGATGTTTCTGTAATTTTCCCAAGACTTGATTTATCTAATTGAAATTCTGTCATTATTTTACCGGTTTTAAAATTGCGAAAGATAAAGGTTTAAGCACTATCGAATTACCTTTAAGAATCTTATTATTAAATAAATTTTCGTGAAGATTGCGTTCTAAAAGGAACTTTTGATTTGAATTTTCTAAATTAAAAATCACAATAATTTCATCATTATCGTCAAACCTATTATATACCAAACGATTTCCTTCGGTCAAAAGAAATTTAATTTTTCCGTCATTTAAAACGTTGTTGCATTTTCTGATTGAAATGAGTTTCTTATAAAAATTATATTGCAATTGATTAAATTCTACTTTGTCATACTTTGGCTTAACCGACAAAATATTATTCCGGTTTTCCGGTTGAAATTTCAACTCCTTCCACCAAAGCGGTTTGCGACCAAAAGGATCATCGGCTCCCCACATTCCCATTTCTTCACCATTCCAGATTTGAGGCGCTCCTAATGTAGTAAACAAGTGGACTAAATACAGTTGTAGTCTGACAAAACTTTCTTTATCAGGTTTTCCGGTTCTATATGAAGGATTCTCTATTGGATTAGCATGAAATTTATATTTGTTGGGGTTATAAAAGTCAGTCAATAAGCGTGGTGCATCGTGCGACGAAGAAACATTCATCATTACCTGTAAATTTTCGGGCTTATGTTTTTTCCAATGATATTCCAAACTATCCTTCAGTTGTTTGGCATCAATTTTATGTTCAGTTTTTGCAAAAAAGTATCGTGCAGGTCGATATACCTGATAATACATGACTGCATCGAACATATCACCCTGCATATAAGGAGTTGGATCCATTAAAATTTCAGGCCATTTTTCCCACCATATTTCGCCAATCAGATAAGCATCTTCTTTTACTGAACGCACAAATTTACGATAGTCGCGCCAGAAAGAAAGTCCGATCTGCTCAGCAACATCAAGCCGATAACCATCAATTCCTTTAGAAATATCGCCATCGGGCGCTAACCAGCGCTGTGTAACATCGAAAATGTGCTGTTTTGCGCCATTATCAATATTTCCATCGTAAGGTTTTCCATTTATTCTTTCGCCTTTAATTTCGGTTTTTCTGAATTCCGGCATATATGCATTACCATACCAACCATCGTATTTAAATTCGTTTTCAGGAGTTAAAGGATTGTCGAAAACAGAAATATTATACCAGTCTTTATATTTTGAATTCGATTGATTTTTGAGAATATCAAGCCAGGCCCAAAACAATGTACCGGTATGATTCCATGAATAATCCATGATTATTCTGATATCGCGTTTATGACATTCCTGAACTAATTTAAGAAATAATTTATCAGCCGAAGTCCATTGCCATGTAGTAGGATCGCCCGGATTTTCTTGTTCGATAATCTTTAAATCACCCTCGGGGTCGGGACCAAAATTTATATCCACATGATGATAATTCCTTGCATCGTATTTATGCAGTGATGGAGAATCATTTATCGGATTAATATAAATAGCGTTAATTCCCAAGTCCTGTAAATAATCAAGCTTATCAAGTACTCCCTGAAGATCACCACCATAACGACGATATTGCAATAAATCATTGAATGATTTGTTAGTGTTTTTCATCCATTCATCTTTAGCAAACCAATCACTTGTCCAATCGCTTGTTTTCCAGCCCGAAGGTGGAATAATATTCATGTTGGAAACCATTGTGTTTTCAACCTTCTGATCATTCAGTTTGTCTCCATTATTAAATCGTTCTACAAAAATCTGGTACCATATCCTATTCTTAGCCCATAAAGGTGGATCGTTAACAGGTATTGTTGCGTTTAATTGAAAATCAACAATAAAGAGCAGACTCAAAATGGCAATAATATTTACTATTTTTCTCATTTTAATTCAAATTTAAAAAAATTGATAATATGAAGTATAATAATTTGAATCAAAGATAAAACTAAAAAACTTAAAATTAAAAATCAATGCTTTTATAAACAAATATCATTAGTGCAATCGTTTGCGATTAAAAGTACTAATATATATTATTAACAAAATAATTGAACCTGATTAAAATATCTATATTTGCAAAGTATTACAAATAATCTGTTTAAAAAAACAAAATCACAAATACAAAACACAAAAATGAAGAAATTTACATTTACATTGCTGGTTCTTTTGTTGTCAACTTATGCCTGGTCGCAAATAGTTACTACCAATCCTACTTTTGTAACGAAAGATTACAACGGAGTTATTGAAATTGTTTACGATGCAACCAAAGGAACTGCCGGATTGAAAGATTACGCCGGAACCGATGGTATATATGCTCACACAGGTGTAATTACTTCGGCCAGCACCAGCAGTAGTGACTGGAAACATGCGCCAACCTGGGGTGATAATTCATTAAAATATAAATTAACGGCACTTGGCAACAACAAATGGAAGTTATTTATCGCACCGAATATTGCTACTTATTACGGTCTGACAACTGGTGAAGTAGTTAATAAAATGGCTTTTGTTTTTCGTAACGGACTGAAAACCAAAGAAGGTAAAGACACTGGTGGTACCGATATTTTGGTATCATTATACGATGCGGGTTTAAATGTTTCTTTTACTGCTCCTACAGCCAATCAAGCCATTACCGTAGGCACTACAGTAGATTTTACCGTAGGTGCTTCTTTGGCTTCCGATCTGAATATACTTGTTAATGGAACAAGCATGAAAACTGCAACATCAGCTACAGTTCTCACTTACAGCCATACATTCTCAACTACAGGTGATTATACCATTATAACGTCTGCAACGCTGAATAGTGCAACAGTTTATGATACTTTGAAAATTTGTGTTCCCGAACCGGTTGTTAATCAGACGCGTCCTGCCGGAGTTTTACCTGGAATAAATTACATCAATAACAACACGGTTACGCTTGTATTACATGCTCCAAACAAAAGTAATGTATTTGTAATCGGCGAGTTCAACGATTGGTCGCAACTTAATGCATATCAGCTTAAGAAAGATGGAGAATATTGGTGGATAACACTAACTGATTTAACTCCCGGGAAAATGTATTCGTATCAGTATTTTGTTGATGGAAGTATTAAAATAAGTGATCCTTTTACAGAATTAGTTCTTGATCCATGGAACGACAAATGGATAAACGAATACTACAACATATATCCTAATTTGAAAGCCTATCCCGAAGGAAAAACAGAAGGCTTAGTTGCCACTTTTCAAACCAATAAATCGGCTTACAATTGGGAAGTGCCAACATTTGCAATGCCTGCAAGAGAAAATTTGGTGATTTATGAGATACTTCTACGTGATTTTACAGTGGAAAAATCGCTCGAAGCAGCTATCAGCAAATTGGATTATTTAAAGAAATTAGGCATTACGGCAGTAGAACTTATGCCAGTTCAGGAATTTGATGGAAATAACAGCTGGGGTTATAATCCTAACCATTATTTTGCACCTGATAAAGCCTACGGAAGTCCCGAAATGTATAAGAAATTTGTTGACGAATGTCACAAACGTGGTATGGCAGTAATTCTGGATATTGTTCTGAATCACGCCACAGGAATAAATCCTTTCGCAAAATTATGGTGGAACAGTACAGCAAGTAAAACTTCCTCTCAAAATCCGTATTTTAATATTGATGCTACACATCCATACAGTGTATTTCACGATTTCAACCATACATACTCCGGAACAAAAGATATGTTCAAACGTATGGTTCAATATTGGATTAACGAGTATAAAATTGATGGTTACAGGTTAGATTTGACAAAAGGTCTTACTCAAACTTCAAGTTCAGAAGCAACTGCTTCGAATTATGACCAAAGTCGTATTGATAATATTACTGCGTATTACGATGCTGCAAAAGCAGTTAAAAATGATGTAATGTTTATACTCGAACATTTTTGCGAATACAGTGAAGAATTGGCACTTGGAAACAAAGGAATGTATCTTTGGAGAAATTCAAACAACTCTTATTCGCAGGCAGCCATGGGATTTCAGTCAAGCAGCGATTTTGGAGGAATGATTTCCACACCACGCAATTGGGTGGGTTATGCCGAAAGTCACGATGAAGAACGTAACTTCTTCAAAGCAAAAAACTATGGTGATGGAGTAATAAAAACTGATTCAATAGTAAGAATTGGCAGAGTTCCATTGAATATTGCTTTTTCAACATTACTTCCGGGACCAAAAATGATATGGCAATTTGGCGAAATGGGATACGATTATTCTATAGATTCGAATGGTGGACGTGTGAGCGCTAAACCATCGGCATGGGGCTGGTTAAATCTACCTCATCGCAAAGCTGCTTATGAAGCTTCTGCCAAAATCATTTCCTTAAGAAAAATGTTTCCGACAGCATTTACACAGGGAACATTTTCTACACAAGTTGCAACTTCGGACTGGTCACAAGGACGCAGAATAGCATTGACTCATAATGATTTGAATATGATAGCATTAGGGAATTTTCAAACAAATTCCACATATGCATATCCTTCATTTCCTAAAACTGGTCTTTGGTACAATTTACTGACAGGAGAACAAACATATATAGCAAATACAAACGCTCCTATAACATTACAAGCCGGTGAATTACGTATTTATACCGACAGGCCTATCGATTTTATTAACGGAACATTGAATCCGATGGAAAATCCGGCAGAATGTGTTGTATATCCTTCGATAACAGACAATAAGGTTTATTTCACAAATGAACATAAGATTGAAGCGGTTAATATTTACAATTTACAGGGTACATTGGTAAAATCAACAGAAAAAGTTGCTGAAATTGATATGTCATTATATAAATCAGGGATTTATATTTTTAAAATTGAAACACTGAACGGCACTTATATGCAAAAAGTGATAAGAAATTAGTAAAACATTATTAGTTGGTATAACTTGTCGGAATATGAGAATATTCTGACAAGTTATTTTTTTGTCTAAAATATAACAGAACGCAAAACAAAAAAATAAAATTACTAAGGTTTGTGTATAAACATATATATTTATCAAAAAGTAATGTTACACCCTATTAGTTTAAATAAATTTGTAACTTTGCAATCAAATTAAAAACTCACAATTATTTTTTTAACTACACCATTATGGATCAGCAAAATCAATTAAACATTGAATTATCGCCCGAAATAGCAGAAGGAACTTATTCCAATCTGGCTATCATTTCTCATTCTAGTTCAGAATTTGTAATAGATTTTATAAGAATAATGCCCGGAACTCCAAAAGCAAATGTGAAATCGAGAATTATTCTTACCCCTGAACACGCCAAAAGACTCTTGTTTGCATTACAGGAAAATGTATCGAAATATGAAGCACAAAACGGCAAAATTAAAATCCCTGATAATCCTTTTGTTCCACCCGTACCAATGGGTTTCGGAGGAGGTGAAGCTTAATTTATAATTAGTTACGAGTTACAAGTTACAACACGTATTCTCTGATTTCAATTTTTCAGATATTCGATATTAATTCATCCGAAACTTATAAATTTATTATTTTAATGAAAAAAGTATTTCTGATACTTTGCATGTCAATAGTATTTCATACTGGTTTTGCTCAGATTAAACCGGGAGAAACCTTGGTTTTTGCTGCTTCATACGATATAAGTGGTTTAATGACCAATATTGCTCAGGTAACATTACGCACCGAAAATATCAACACGTCAAAAAACACATTTCTACATTTGATACTTGAAGCAGAGACTTTTACCAAATGGGATTCCTTTTTCAAAGTACGTGATTTGTATGAGTCCTATGTAAATCCATCGAATTTAAAACCAAGCATGTATAAACGGAATGTTTTTGAAGGAGGTTACACAAAAACTGAGAAATATATTTTTAATCCGGATGGAAAAACTGTCAACAGCACTTCCAGAAGAAAAACAAATCCCGAAGTAAAAAAATCCTTCAATAAAAGTGTTACAAGTGTGGACGTTGTAACATTGGTTTATAAAATAAGAACAGTTGACTTCAGTAAATTAAAACCAGGACAGTCAACATCTTACATCGTTGTTTTCGATGAAAAAGAGTATCCTGTTTCAATAAAACTAATGGGTAAAGAAACTGTTTCGGCCGGTAATCTTGGCAAAAAAGAATGTTATAAATTGTCGATAGGCGCAAAAACAAACAAGCTGAAGGGGAATGACAATAATGTGATTTGGCTTAGTACCGATAAAAAAATACCGTGTAAAGTTAAATTCAGTATCCCGGTTGGTGTAGGTCAACTCACTTTATCAAAAGCAACAGGTATTTAAATTGTAATATTTATGAGAAAATTATTTATTGTACTATCAATTTTATTTGTGGTTATTGGTATAATATTTACCATTCTTCCAATGGGTAATATTGCTCTTTTTCCTGCCGGTATTGCTATTCTGTTTTCAGTATTAGCTGTTATTTATTCAAAAAATAACAACAAGAAATTTCCAAAATGGATTTTAGTTCTAGCCTCCGTTTTATTTCTTGTAGTAATAGGAAAAGAAGTATTTGTGAAAGACAAAGTTGCTTACGATCAGCAGTTTAACGATAAAAAAGAAGCTTCGAAACAGGAAGCACAAAAGGAGCTTGAAGAATTAGAAGAATTACAGTAGAAAAACTTTTAAGTTTTCTACTTTTGAACTCTTATTTTCAACGAAATATAATTTCTTTCATTCTTTTTAAATACAAAAGAGGATGACATAAAAATGAACGGATTTGATAATAAACAAAAATCAAATACTGTTTATTTTTTTTATATGCCAATGATATTCTGTAATAAGCATGCCAGCCATTTATTAAGTATTTATTGTATTCAACCGGCAAATCTTTTCTTAATCTTTCTCTTATTTCAAAGTCGGCTTTCCACCTATTTACTAAATTCACTGTATGAGTTACTGAATTTAAATTAATTCGGTAAGCAGCTGTACTTTGGTTTAGAAAATAAAAATCGCCTTCCAAATGTAGAAATATCCATAATAACCAATCACCAAAAAATTCATTGAACTGACGATTCATTTTCGATGTAATATTTTCGATTAATGAAGATCTAAACATTACAGTAGGTGTATAATAGTGGAAATCATTTTTAAAAAAATCGTGCAGGTTATAACTTCCTTCTCTATTGACAGGCGGAGTGACCAGCTTTTCATTTTCAATAATATTTCCATCCATATCGCATGTAACGACGTTTGTAACAACAGCAACAATATTTTTATCAACCATCGATTCCAGCAAATCTACTTGCTTTTGAAGTTTATAAGGGTCGATCCAAAAATCATCACCTTCGCAAATGGTTATATATTTGCCTTTTGCCCGTGGAAACTGAAATGTGACCGACATGCTGATGGATTTTGAAAACTGATTCTCTTTTTGATAAATCGGTTTAATTATTTCAGGGTATTTCAGTTCGTATTCCCTGATTATTCCAGCAGTATTATCTGTAGAAGCATCATCGTGAATAAGTACTTCGAACGGGAAATTTGTTTTTTGTTGAATAAAACTCTCAATTGCCTGTCCAATAAATTTTTCGTGATTGTACGTAAGACAACTTATACTAACCAAAGGTAAATTTTCTATCATATATTCACAAAATTGTGTTTATTTATATTTTCCATAAATCATTATTTTTAATGACCTTACATGGATTTCCATAAGCAATCACACCATCAGGTATATTTTGCGTAACAACACTTCCCATCCCAATAAATGTGTTTTCGCCAATCGTAATATCATTTTTTATAACTGACCCAACTCCCAAAATACAAGCTTTACCAATTTTCACATTACCACCGGTTATGACGCCCGGGTTAAACTCACAAAAATCACCAATAACATTATGATGACCAATTTTAACTCCCCTTTTAATGGTTACAGCGTTTCCGATTTCAGTTTGAGATGAAATAATGACGCCCGGTTCAATAAATATTGCATTATTGAGTTTAGTTGAAGTGGCAATATATGAAGTTGGATGAATTATATTTATAAATGCCTTTAAATCAATTGAAT
>CAYNHC010000101.1:3134-11544 GCA_964396705.1 uncultured Paludibacter sp. | reverse complement strand
TAGCAATAATAACTTTTCGCTCGTAGTTGCGTTGTGTAATATTTTGTGGTGCAAAGGAGGTTATTCCAAAATTTCCGCCAAAATATATCAGCCCTTCATTATCCTTGAAGTACGCTCCTGAAGTGTATTCATTGCCCGAAAGTCCATTGCCACTGTAATAGTTAACAATTTTGCCATTATTCAGATTCAGCTGATTAATGCCATTATAAGTGCTGCACCAAATGTTACCATTTTCGTCGTCAGCCAAACCACTTATCACATTGTTGGAGAGTCCATCTTTCGTTGTATATTGTTTTAACGCACCACTTTTTTTGTCGTAAATAAATAATCCATTGTTCGTTCCGATGGCAATATTTCCATTCCTGATTTCGAGTAACGAAATACAGATATTTTTAGAAATTACGTCCCAAAATTTCAATTCTTTGAACCGATTATTCTTTGTATCATAACAATCCACACCTTTATAATGACCTATCCAAAGCAATCCATCTTTGTCTTTCAGCAAAGTATTTATCCAATTATTTTTAAGTACATTTTTCTCGTCATTGTCATTACTCATTTCAAAATGCGTCATGCTTCCGTTTGATAAATTCATTCGATACAGACCTTTACCTATTTCGGAGAGATACAAATTATCTAAATCATCTTCAGCAAAATACTTTATCCTTTTTCCGTTGAAAGCTGGTAAATAATTCACAATTCCAGAAGCGGTGTTTAACTTCCCAACTCCTTTGTCATTGGTACTAATCCAAAACGTTTTTTTACTGTCCTCGTAAATAGTTAACACTGATTTTAAATGTGAAAAGTCAGTAACAATTTTGCCCTGACGATTGAACTTAAAAACACCTTCATTATCGACACTACACCACACAAAACCCTGATAATCTTTACAGATTGACGTAACCGTTCCGCCAATTTTGTTTCTGTTTTTTGTAAAACTCCAGAAATCAAACTGTTTTGTTTCATTTGGGATCATTAGTGCGCCTGCATAAAAACAAGCCAACCACATATTCTGATCTTTGTCTTCGAATATGGAATGAATAATGGCATTATCGAGATTGTATGTACTGCCTTCATTTTCAACATCTCGTAAAGTATTGGTATTGACATCAATATATTTCAAACCCTGTCCGTCGGTAGCCACATAAATAGTTCCCTTATGATCAATCGACATATCAAGAATCGCCAATCGATCATCAACTCCAATGTATTTTATTGGTGAAAATTGATTTGTTTCCGGGTTTAAAACTTCAACATTCGTTGCACTGCAAGCATAAATATTACCCTTCACATCTTCAGCAAAATCGCCTACCCAGCCATTTTTTGCAGTAATAAGTGTTAGTTTTGATATTTTTTTAGTTATTGCATCTATTTTAATAAATCCGGAATTATTGGTACCAATCCAGATATTTTTCTTTTTATCTTCATAGATTCCTGCCAAAAATTTACTTCCACAAGCGTCAGTAATTGTACTTAACAAGGTTGCCTTGCATTTTTCTTTATTTACGGTAAACACACCTCGCCCCGAAGTAAGAACCCAAATTTCACCCGTATGCAATTCAGTGATTCCAACAACATGTGGAATGGGTGTATTTTCAAAATATACGGTTCGGAATGCATTTTCTTCGGGCATGTAATACTGAAGTCCGTTGCTACAACCTACCCAAAGCGTATTTTTGCTATCGGTTTTCAGAGCATGAACATAATTTCCGAGAAGTGAAGTAGAGTCTTTTTCGTTGTGCAAATAATGGGTAAAATGCATCCCATCGAATTTATTCAACCCATATTGCGTAGCAATCCAAATAAATCCGGTTGTATCCTGACTAAAACTTTCAACGAGGTTACAAGTCAATTCGCCCGAACTATACAAACGGCTGTTTATAGGATAAACATAAGCTGTAGAAAACAATAAAAACAGGAGAATATACCTGGTTTTCATGATATTAAAAAAAAATATTTCGCATTATCAATTCATCCTTATAATTAAAATAACAACTCTCTCATGGTTTTAAACTTTGAGAAAGTTATTATTTTAAAAAATTAATTATTTACAATAAAATTTTCACCTACCACTTTCACATTACCAACCACTACATTTTTATTAGCAATTGAAGCTATATCAGGTTGTTTTCCACCAACTGAAATCAGTACTTTTCCTGCTTCTACCACAGGGATATTATTGGCATTGCGTGCTGCAAATTGCTCGGGAGTAAGTTCAAATTCAACCGTTTGCATTTCGCCTGCTTTTAAATAAACGCGTTTGAAACCCTGCAACGAGCGTACTGCTTTTTGAAGTTTGCTCTCCGGTAACGAAACATACAACTGCACCACTTCGTCGCCATCGATTTTGCCCGTATTGGTTACATTTACAGCAATTTTAATCTTCTCACCGGTTTTAATTTCGGCAGGAATATCTTTCAAAGCATATTCAAAAGTGGTATAACTTAATCCATAACCGAATTCATACAAAGGTTTATCTTCAAAATAACGATAAGTTTTTCCCTTCATATTGTACTCGTCAAATGCCGGTATCTGATTGATATTCTTGTAGAAAGTAAGCGGCAATCGTCCTGAAGGATTATAATCACCAAAAAGAATGTCGGCAATGGCTGTTCCGCCAGCCTGTCCCGGATACCAAGCTTCGAGAATAGCCGGAATATTTTCTGCTTCCCAATTGAATGCCACAGCGCTACCGTTTAACAACACCAAAACTGTTGGTTTACCGAGTTGCTGAATTTCGCGAATCAATTCAGTCTGACTGGCTGGCAATTGAATATCCAATCGGTCGCCATGATCAAAACCAGGCACTTTCACCTTCATTTCTTCGCCTTCGAGCGATGGACTCAAACCCATGCAAAGCACTACTACATCGGAGTTTTTTGCTAATTCAACAGCTTCTTCTTTCAGTTTTGGATTTGGAACATCCCACACCAAACGGGCTGTGGCATATTCTGTATTGTTTTCGGGATAATCAAACTGAATTTCGTATTTCTTACCTGCTTTCAGTTCAATAAACTCATACTCCCGGCGCGGATCGTGATCGCTCGGACGACCATGAATAAACAGTTTTCCATCAATAAAAATATCAAAACCATTGAAAGCCTCTGCGCCTATTGCATATTTTCCGGTTACAGGAGGTACAAGAACCGTTTTCCAACGAACCGAAAATGATTCGGGTTGCATATCGTTGAATGGTGCTTTTGTCCACCAAACAAAATCCAGCTTTTCATCAATACGTTTATGTTTTAATTCACCTCTAAACTTTTTACCTGCAAAATATTCGCCTTTTAATCCATTATTTTTTAATGATTTATCCGTGAAAAAATATTTTGAAGAGATAGCTGTAAGACAAGGCAATTCATTAGCTAAACGGCAACCTTGTGCGTAATTTACTACTGCATTCGGCAGCTTAGCTACAATTCCTTTTAAAGGAGTAATTCCATTCGAAGGATAACCATTATAATTACCGAG
Source organism: uncultured Paludibacter sp. (assembly GCA_964396705.1). Taxonomy (GTDB): domain Bacteria; phylum Bacteroidota; class Bacteroidia; order Bacteroidales; family Paludibacteraceae; genus Paludibacter. The sequence goes on along the minus strand of CAYNHC010000101.1, from coordinate 8,073 downwards.
CAGAATTTCACGGTTATCGGCATTTGGACCAATCACCGCTACACGTTTCACATTTTTTGAAAAAGGAAGCGTATTATCAGCATTTTTCAACAGAACCATCGATTTGTGAGCCGATTCCAATGCAATATCTTTGTGTTGCTGACAATCGACCACCGAAAGCGGGATTTGCGCATATTTCACCATGTCGTTCGGGTCAAACTGACCGAGTTTCATACGTGCCATAATCAATCTTTTCACAGATACATTGATTTCTGATTCGGATAAAAGTCCTTGTTTTACAGCATTTAACAAGCTTCTGGCATAAACGCTTCCACAATTTAAATCCGTTCCGGCTTTTACAGCCATTGCTGAAGCCTGTTCGGGCGTTGTAACAATATTGTGCGCTTTCTTATCATAAAAATCCTGAATAGCTCCGCAGTCGGAAACGATATAGCCCTGAAAATTCCAGTTATTTCGCAAAATATTTTCCAAGAACTGACTTCCACAGCAAGGCGCACCATTCAATCTTTGATAAGCACACATCACCGAATAAGCACCACCTTCTTCTACAGTACGTTTAAAATGAGGCAAATAAGTTTCGGCTAAATCGTAATCGCTGGGCCAAACATCGGCCGAATGGCGGGTCGATTCAGGACCGCTGTGTACAGCAAAATGCTTTACAGTTGCTACCAATTTCATATAGCGTGGGTCGTTTCCCTGCAAACCTTTGATAAACGGAATGGCCACTTCGGCTGTCAGATATGGATCTTCACCATACGTTTCCATGCCTCGTCCCCAACGTGGATCACGAAAAATATTGATATTCGGAGTCCAGAAAGTAAGTCCTTTGTAGATTCCATTTTTCCCTTGTCGTTGGTAATCGTTATATTTAGCACGGGCTTCGTCGGAGATAACATTGGCAACAGAAAACATCAAATCCTTGTCCCACATAGCAGCCATACCAATTGCCTCGGGAAATACGGTGGCCAAACCCGAACGCGCTACACCGTGAAGACATTCGTTCCACCAGTTGTAAGCCGAAATTCCTAAGCGGTCAATAGCCGGTGAATCAAACCGCATAAGTTGCGTTTTTTCTTCGAGCGTAAGTTTTGAAATTAAATCGTTGGTTCTGACTTCAAAGCTTTTTGAAGGATCTTTCCAAATTTCCTGCGATGATACACTTGAAAAGGTAGAGATTACAAGAATTGCAAATAAAAAAATAAATTTTTGAAACTTTTTCATACTATATTTTTTAAACTGAAATTAAATTGATCAAAATTAGCAATTTCTGCATTATTCTGATAGAGTCAGATGTATCGAAATGGTGTAAAAAATGTTTTTTTTTATGAATTAAATGCCTTAAAATGTCCCGAATAAAATTTGTTATCTGAAAAGTAAAGGAGCAAATTGATATAAGCTGCGTCGCCAAGTGAGCCATTCGTGTGCTGTACCTTTTGATTCATAATATGTATATTTAACGCCTTGTTTTTCGAGCATATTGCGAAAGGTTTTAACCGAACCGGGGAAAGGGGCAGGTTCTACGGTACCCAACCCGAGCCAAAACAGTTTTATTTTATTATTCAGTGAAGCGCTATTCATAAACTTACCGCCCATAAAAGTAGCAGGGTCAATAACATCGGTTCGGGGATAATTGGAAGTTCCGCTGAATCCACCTATATAAGAAAACTTGTCCAGATTATTCATGGTAATGGTAATGGTTTGATTAGCACCCATTGAAAGCCCGGCCATTGCCCTATAATTACGGTCGTTTAATGTGCGGTAAGAAGCATCAATCATGGGAATAATTTCACCTATCAACACATCTTCGAACGGAAAAGCGCCTCTGCCTGGAGCTACCTGAGCAGCTTTTATGGCATAACCATTGTCCATGACAATAATCATTGGAACTGCTTTGCCAGCGGCTATCAGATTATCAAGAATTAAATTGGCTTTCCCTTGCGCTGACCAACCTGTTTCATCCTCCCCGCTACCGTGTTGTAAATACAAAACCGGATAACGCTTTGTCGTTTTTTTATCATATTCGTACGGAGTATAAACAAAACATCTTCGCCAAGAGTTAGTAAATTTTGAAAAATAGTATTTCTGACAAACCAACCCATGTGGAACGTCTTTCATTGCATAAATTTCCTGATCGGGTGCAGGAATTTCTATACCACTTCCCCAGCGACTCGCTCCATAAAAGTACAGGCTACCAGGATCAGGAACAGAAGCACCATCGATATTCAACTGATAATAATGAAAACCTTCAACCTGTGGCGCTGATTCACCCATCCATACCCCTTTTTCATCTCTTTTTAAATCGTATTTCACTCCACCTATATCTAGTTGTACTTTATGTGCTTCTGGAGCAGAAATGCTGACCCGTACCTGTCCTTCGGAATTTACTTGTGGATATTGTTTTCCCAGTTGTGTGGTTGATGTTAGTTTAAAATCTTCGACAACCTGAGCCAAACAAAAAGCAGTTGTAAATAATGCGAATACTAAAACAATGAATGATTTGTAATTCATTTGCAATAATTTATGAATGATATTATTTGAAAAGCAGTTGTGCAAATTGATATAAACTGCGTCGCCAAGTCAAAAACTCATGAGCTGTATTTTCAGAAACATACGAAACTGCTTTAATACCCGCAGCATTCAAATTGTCCGCAGCTTTTTTCACTCCATCGGGATTTTCGCGACTTCCACAACTGATAAAAATAAGTTTTGGATTCGCATTTCCTTTGATATCTTCAGGTTTATAAACGCCTCCACTTAACAAACCGTAATACGAAAACACATCCGGACGTGCAAGAGTTATTAAGCGTGTTTCCATTCCACCCATCGAAAGTCCGGCCATTGCACGGTTTGACTGATTGGCAAGCGTACGAAAGTTCATATCAACATAAGGAATCAATTCATCGAGAAGTACTGTCTGGAAAGGCTTGATATCAAAGTTTTTAAGTCCTCCAAATTTAATCTCATTTGTCATTCCATAAGTCATAACAATGATAAAGGGTTTAATTTTACCTTCAGCAATAAGATTATCCATTATCAGATTAGCATGCCCTTGATTGCTCCAGGCAGTTTCATCTTCGCCCCAACCATGTTGAAGATACAGCACCGGATAGCGTTTTTTAGTATCATTACTATATCCAGGAGGAGTATAAATAAATGCCCTGCGCGAAGTATCTGTACTTTTTGAAGGAAAAAGAACCTGTTGTACATTTCCATGCGGTACATCTTTCAGCGCATAAAAATCCTTATCGTGAGCAGGGATTTCGATTCCGCTTTCCCAACGTACAGATCCGTAAAAATTCAATGCGCCCGGATCATTAAACACACCACCGTCAATTGTGAGGTGATAATAGTGGAAACCTTCGTCCATTGGGCCTGCAGTAGTTCCCAACCATGAACCATCTTCAGTTTTGGTCAGAGGAGTTCCACCTTTTGCTCCACCAAGTCCAAGACTTACAACAACATTCTGAGCCTGCGGAGCTGCGACACGGAATCGGGCATAACCCTGTGAATTTACCTGCGGATATTCCTGCCCCGGTTGATTAAATGTAGATGGTTTAAAATCTTCTACAATTGGAGTCTGATTGGTCTGTGCTATACAAACCTGACCCATAAAAAGGGTCATAAATAAAAGTGATAAATACTTGTTTTTCATTTTTTGTGATTTTAAAAATATTGATGTACTAGTTTTTTTACTTAAGAATACTTTGTGTTTAATTTTTTTTATCGATTGATCAGAATCAATATTCAATCGTTTGCTCCGTCCATGTGGGTTGACCAATGTAAAACCGACCGTTTTTGTAATGAACAGGCTCGATGCCCATTTGGGGCGTTAGCTCCCAAGACTCAAAGGTTTGGCTGTATGGATAAGGCCGTTTTTCGAACATCATGTAATGACATGAACTCCACAGCTTACCATCAGGACCAATGAAAAGGGCATTGTGACCGGTTTCAGAATAAGGATCTTGTGTATCCTGAAACTTGAGGTGGTCGTACTTTCCTTCGATAGCCAACTCGGGTCGATAACCTTTTTTACGAGTACCAAAAATGGTCTCGCGAGACACCAACTCCCAGGGGCCAAGCGGGTTCTTCGACTTTAAAAGCCCAACTTCATATCCGCGCGTCCAGGTAGAAAAGAACATGAAATAAAATCCGTCCCGTTTTACTACAAATGGTCCTTCGATGCCGCCCACCATCCACTCGGGATAGCCGGGTTCTTTTTTGTCGAGAAATTTTTGAATTGGTGTGGTCAATTTTCCACTTTCTAAATCAATTTTAGCCTGAAACAGGCCTCCACCGCTGCAATAGAAATATACCTGTCCATCTTCATCTTCAAATATAGTAGCATCGTTGCTATACTGTGGAGTAAGAGGTCCATTCACTAATTTGAATGGGCCTGTCACTTTGTCGGACGAGAACAGCCAAACGCTGTGCGTCTTCATTCCTTTTGGATCTTCGACTGTAACTTTTCCACTGTTGACAGTAAGCCAGTATTTCCCTTTGATAAAATGGATTTCGGGTGCCCAAAACCTGCCATTATAGGGACAATCGGCAGGAAGTTTGCTGGCATCTATCAGCCACGAATGCTGCTTCCAATGAAGCATGTCATCCGATTCTAACAAACGAACACCCGGGTTGGGACCAGTCCACACCGGATTTGATGTTCCGGTACAATACCATTTTTCACCAACCTTGATGATGCAATGGTCGCGCATTGAAATAGCGGTGTCGCGAGTAATAGGATTGGTATAACGAAACACTTTAGTTGCAACAATCGGTTTATCCATTGTTGACACAGTTAGTGTATTTGTTTGAGCAATTACAGCGGATGAAAAACACATTGCTCCAATGGCAAAAAGCACTAATAGGATTTGATTTCGTTTCATGGGTTTTATTTTTATTATTTAAAGCTAATCCAGTCAATTTCAACAGCCTTATTTCC
>CAYNHC010000101.1:0-3034 GCA_964396705.1 uncultured Paludibacter sp. | reverse complement strand
CTGATAAGGCTGTATCGGTCTAGCTGAATTTTATCAGTGGCTTTTGTCATTCCCACTCCGCGCAAAGTAGGTTTCACCTTCTGAATAGTTCCGTCGGTATTAAAAAACAAGCTGTCGATGCGAACAGAACGGTTTTTGTCGAACTTGGGCGACCAGTCGTTTTGATGATAGAATAAATACCATTGATTTTTGAAATTTGCAAACGAATGATGGTTTGTCCAACAACCGTTGGGGGCTTCGTCCATCACTACTCCTGCCATTTTGAAAGGTCCTAATGGATTGTCTCCCATAGCATATTCCAGTCGTTCTATTTTATTTTCAACATGTGGAAATGTGAGGTAATAATTCCCATTTCGTTCGAAAAGAAACGGACCTTCTTTCAATCCCTTTGCCGGTAAATTTTGGAAAATAACTGGTTCAGAATCGAGTTCTGTCATATTTTCCTTTAGTTTTGCTCCGTAGATATTTCCCTGCGACCAATAAAGGTAGGCCTGACCATTCTTATCAATAAACACATTAGGATCAATGCCTTTTACATTTTTTATTGGTTCATCCTGCGGAATATACGGACCTTCGGGTTTATCGGCAATAGCCACCCCAATACCAAAACCTTTTCGTCCATTGGCGTCAACCTGATTGGTATTGGCCGGAAAATAAAAATAGTATTTTCCGTTGCGCTCTACACAGTCGGGCGCCCACATGCTGTACGAAGTGGAATCGACCCATTTCACTTTGTTTTGGCTCACAATAACACCATGATCGGTCCAATCGGTCAGATTTTCGGACGAAAAAACATGATAATCAGCCATGCAAAACCAATCTTTTCGCAGATTTTTTCCTTCGGGCATCTTTATATCATGCGAAGGATAAAGATATACTTTTCCGTTAAAAACCCGCGCAGTTGGATCGGCAGTGTACTGATTGTGGATAATTGGATTTTGAGCCTTCGCTAAAAACAGAAATGCACAAAATAATACCAAGAAATATTTTCTGTTAGTTTTCATTAAAATTATTTGATTTCAAATACTTTATCACTTATATGGAAATAATCAAAATCAACATAACCTCCCGGGTTTTGGGTTGAATAATTAAACAATCCGAACCGATAACCCATAAAATGAGCCAACGAATAGACCATTTTCAAAGGCTCTCCAATTTTTTTCCAGACTTTTCCATCCAAACTATAATAAAAATGAGCAATATCTGCTTTCTCTCTAAAATTGCAATCTGCTCTTAAATACACAACTTTCTTGAGTAACGGAACTTTTTCTACTTCAATAGCTTTCCCCGAGCCTGCACTTACCATAACTATATAGTTACCTTCTGTTGAAGTTTTCACACCCACTTGTCCAAAATTCTTTTGCAACAGGCACAATCCGGCGAAGTCTCCGTTTTTCATGTGCGAAACGTCAACTAAAGTTGAACCCGAACATACCGGACCGAAAGTTCGCTGAGTTAATGTGTTTTTTGCAGCCTCAAGTGTAGTGTCAATTCTCCCCGTTGTAAGGCGCAAATAACCTTTACGCTTTGTTAACGACCATAAATTATTGTCCGGGTTATGATTCCATTGCCAAACAAGCGGTAAGGATCGTTCACCTTTTTTGCGCTTAAATTCATCGGAAGCTACAATACCCGGAATCAAACCCTTACTTGCCGGAAGATTCAGCTTTTCAGGCACTTTCCCATTTTCGCCAAGAACAGGCCAGCCATTTTCCCATTTCATTGGTACTAAATACGGAATGCGCCCAACAGCTCCATAATCGCGAAAAAGATAAGCGTACCAACTTCCCTCAGGAGTATCAATAAAACCACCTTGTGCAACTCCCAAATCTTGCATAGCCATGCGACCTTCATAAGGTCCTTTAATATTGTCAGCCCGATGAACGACAACGGTTCGCATACCACCTTTTGGCCAAGTAATATTTACAATATAGTATTTACCATTTACTTTAAACAATTGCGAACCTTCAGCTCCTAAACCTATATTTGACCCGGCAGGCGCACTTGCATTTTCTATCAGCACATGATCAGTTTCAGGTTTTACCCCACTCAAATCTTCTTTTAGTTCAACGATATTAAGTTTTCCTGCACCATAAATAAGATACGCACGTCCATCATCATCGAAAAACAAAGTATGATCGTGATAAGACGGCTTAAACGAAATTTCGTTCCAACTGCCTTTTTCAATATCATTGGTAGAATAAATATAGGTTTTACCTGTTGTTTGTGCAAAAGTAGAAACATAGAAAATCCCTTTGTGGTAACGCAAACAACTTGCCCACGACCCTCTACCGTAAGTACTTTTACCGTTATTCAGGCTCATTGCATCTACATCGCCAAGATTTGCAGAAGCATAACTCACTAATTGCCAGTTGACCAAATCCTTCGATTTCATAATGGGTACACCGGGAACCATGTGCATGGTGGTACTGCTCATATAATAAGTATCGCCCACGCGAATCATGGACATGTCCGGCACATCGGCATAAATTATAGGATTATGTGCTTTTTGTGCGTACGACGAAAAAGTCATAAACAAAGCCAGCAGCAAAGCAGCCAAAGAAATGTTTCTTTTCATGATATTTAGTATGTCAGTATATATTTGATATTTATGGTTGTAAATGGTTTAATTACCTGTCAACAACACTTATTTAAATCGCTTCATGTCATTATGAATCAATTCGTCCAAATCGTTTTGAGGACGGTTAAGTTCATAAGGAATAGGCATTTTGCTGAATTGCTGGAAATACAACAGACAAGCATCATTCCATATCTGAGCATTACGACGCTGATTGCGTAATTTACTCTGCACTCTGCTGAACCGATCTTTATCAACGTATTTTTCTACCTTGTCCCATGTTTTCTGAAATCCACTTACCTGATCCAAGCCCGTAGCGTAATGATAGCAAATTTCGTCCCATAAGGTGCGTCCGCTTTTCATCTTGTAATCCCACGGCAGGTGATGAAACCAAAGCAGAGCATTTTCCGGACAAGTTTTCGGATTGTTGAATTGCGAAGCGAGCGGTTCATGGTA
>CAYNHC010000100.1:1780-11928 GCA_964396705.1 uncultured Paludibacter sp. | reverse complement strand
GAATGGAGCAATGTGTTGGTAAGTATTCTACCGTCAGAAATAAAACGACTTAAATATCAGTTGTTTGCAGTAAATCAGGCATATTCCATCATGCATCGCCATCATGGTGTAATGATTGCCGATGTGGTGGGTTTAGGAAAAACAATGGTAGGTATAATGCTACTTAAACGTTTTCTGACAGATGCTGACCCCGAAGGACGTAACCGGAATATATTAATAGTAACTCCACCTGCCATTAAAAAATCATGGGAAGGTACAATTGCCATATTTGATAAAACTCAGGATGATAAAATTGGAAATCACATTGATTTTATTACTACTGGTAGTATTGGAAAATTGACGGAAACAATTGAGGAAATTGATGAAGATATAAATGATGTATCCAGTGAATTTGAAGATAGCATTGATAACAGTAAAAACTACGGATTAATTCTAATTGATGAAAGTCATAAATTTCGCAATAGCTCTACACTCATGTATAAACAGTTGGATGATTTGATCGGAAGCACTTATCCACAGCCTTATGTTGTTTTACTTTCGGCAACTCCACAAAACAACAGCCCGGAAGATTTAAAAAATCAAATCTATCTTTTCCAACGTGAGCACAATAACACTACACTCGAAAAAATTGATGGACGAAAGTTAGAAACATTTTTTGCCGAAAAAAATAGAATATTTAAAGAACATATTAAGAACAGACAATCTGGTAACAAAGCGTTGATAGAAATGTCAAGAGACATTCGTGAACGCGTACTTGATTCATTAGTAGTTCGACGTACCCGAACCGACATTCGTAAGTATTATAGTGATGATATGTTGGAGTTGACATTCCCTGAAATAAATGGACCTAATGTATTGAAATATGAGATGGATGAGCAATTGAGTAAGTTGTTCTTCAAAACCATGAATGTAATAGCTGATTACAATACTGAAACAGGTGAACTTAATTTTAACAATTTGAATGGTTTAGGATATTATCGTTATCGCGCCATTGAGTACCTTTCAAATCCTGAATACAAAAGTCGTTACGAAAAACGCAACTTAACTGCTGAAGCAACTTCCAAAAGGTTGGCTCGTATCATGCAAATTTTATTGGTAAAGCGACTTGAAAGCAGTTTCAGTGCTTTTAAAAGTTCGTTACATAATTTACAACGCTACACACAAAACATGATTGAGATGATTGAAAACAATCATTTATTTATCTGCCCTGATATTGATGTAAATGCCGAATTGAATACCGACCTTAAAAACAAAACTTTAGACGAATGCTATGCTGATATTAAAAGAAAAATTGAGAGAAAAGGCGGGAATAATTTTAAGTATGAATCAAAAGATATCCATCCCGATTACCTTAAATTGCTGAAAGCTGATAAGAAGCTTATCGACAAGTTATGTATGGAATGGGATGCCACAACATACGACCCAAAACTGATTAAGTTTCTCGATGAATTAGACAAAACACTATTTGGAGAAATTAATAACCCACATGGATATGATTCAAAAAAATTAGTCATTTTCACCGAAGCAATAGATACTGTAAAAGAACTAAAACGTCACATTGAAGGCAGAAAAGGTTATAAAGTTTTAGCAATTACTGCCGAAAACCGCGATGCAATGAGTGACGCGATTAAAGCCAACTTTGATGCCAATGCCATAGATAAAAAGGATGACTTTGATATTATTATTACCACTGAAGTATTAGCTGAAGGTGTGAACTTGCACCGAAGCAATGTAATAGTTAATTATGATACACCATGGAATTCCACCCGACTTATGCAACGCATTGGGCGTGTAAACCGTATTGGTTCGAAAGAAGATTTTGTATATGTGTTTAATTTCTTTCCTACATCACAAAGCGATGCTCAAATAGACCTTGTACACAAGGCTCATACAAAATTACAAGCTTTTCATAGCTTGTTTGGTGAAGACAATCGTGTTTACAGTGATAACGAAGAGGTTGAATCTTATGGTCAAGACCCAATTACCTTACAGCATTTGGTGGATGGAGATGAATCGCCACTCGAAAAATTCATTGCCGAATTGAAACAATATAAAGCGAATTATCCACAAGATTATGAAAGAATTAATCAATTAAAGGATCATTTGTTTGTCGGGAATAATAAAATTAGTAATGAATCTCTTTTTCTGGTTCGTGGACAAAGCAATAATGGTTTGTGTATTTCGGTAAATTATGAAGGAATACCAAAAGATATTGCGGTGATAGAAATGGCAGAAAAAATTCGATGTTCACCTGATACTCTTCCAGCTCCTTTACCTGATAACTGGGAAGCTATTCAGCAAAAAGCCATAGACGAATTCAACAATTTTTTCAATAAAATGCTTACAGGCAGTGAACAAAAGAAACTTACTAAAGAAGCTTTGGATATTGTTCAGAAAAAGTTACTACAACATTATAGTTTCAAACCCGAAGTTAAGGAGTTATTGATAAAAGCCGATAAACTCATCCGAAAAGGTGACGCTCATTTATCAAATAAAATCATAAAGTTTTATGAATTGGTTGTTAGTCCACAACAATCCCTTTTTGAAATGAACCTGTCAGATTTAGAAAATATTCTTGAAAAAGAAATGGATGGCGTACGCCAACGAGTCAACAGCGATTTAAAAGGAAAACCAATAATTACATTAGGGATTGGAACAAACTATCCAAAAACCAACCCCAACGCATAGAGTTGAAAATCCATTTATTAAAATAACAATTCAAAAATATGATAGATTTTAGAGCATTCTTTGAGCAAGATTATCAAGGTATTAATACATTTATTGAGAGTATTATCAAACCTGTATTTGGAAATCTATTTGATTCTGCAGATGAGGATGTATTGAAATTCAATGCTATTTACAAACCGGCAGCTGAACGAGCCGGTATTATGTCTATCAAACGTTTTGGTGATTGTGATGAGATGGATGTGCCACTACAATTTTTTGATATTACTTTATCTGAAACTGTTCGGCTATCCTATTCCCGTGTAAATATTCAGGCCTTGGTGCGTCAGTTAATGGAAACTTATTCAGCGGCACTCATGGTTTTCCATTATCCTGATAATAAAGGAGATTGGCGGGTTTCTTATGTGTCGAAAGGGAGTAATGTTACTGACTCAACATCTTCCCGAAGATACACTTACCTGATGGGCAAAAACCAAAAATGCCGAACTGCTGCAGAGCGATTTGTAATTCTGGCTAAAAAAGAAAAATGCGAGAAGAATATTACAGATGCGTTTTCGGTTGAGGCTCTTAGCGATGATTTTTTTGAAAAATATAAAGACAGATATGCAGATTTTGTAGAGTTTATCACAGGTAAACGTTTCAAAAAAGAAAAGGGTAAATGGGTAGAGAGTACCTCACACGAACCAGATGAGCAGTTGCAAAGCACCTTTGATGGTGAGGAAAAATCAGTGCGTGACTATGTAAAGAAAATGATGGGACGGCTTGTTTTTCTGCAATTTTTGCAGAAAAAAGGTTGGTTAGGTGTGCCGGCAGATAGACCCTGGGGTGAGGGTGACCCCCATTTTCTGCAAAATCTGTTTGCAAATAGTAGCCAAAAAGATGATTTTCTGGATGAAGTATTAGAACCATTACTTTTCAAATCACTCAACGATGGCGAAAGGCTAAATGAAATAGCCGATACCCGATTAGGTAAAAATATTAAGATACCTTATCTGAATGGAGGGTTGTTTGAAAGTGATGAGTTAGACCACAAGAAATTAGTTTTTCCAGCAGATTTGTTCGAAAATCTGTTTCAATTCTTTAGCGAATATAACTTTACGATTGATGAAAACGATCCCAACGATGCCGAAGTAAGTGTTGACCCCGAAATGCTGGGACGTATATTCGAAAACCTACTCGAAGACAACAAAGACAAGGGTGCATTTTACACACCCAAAGAAATTGTGCAGTATATGTGTCGCGAATCGTTGATTGCTTATCTGACTACCGACAACGAGATATTGGCAGATGCAATTAAGATGCTGGTTCTACAACATAAGACAGAAGGTTTGTCAGCAGAACAAAAGCGAATGTTGCTCACAAAGCTCAAAGCCGTAAAAGTATGCGACCCTGCCATTGGCTCGGGCGCTTTCCCTATGGGTATGCTACACGAAATTTATCAGTGCATAGTGGCGTTGGATGGAAAAACCGAAAAAGCCGTTGAAATAAAGAAACACATAATTCAAAATAGTATTTATGGTGTTGATTTAGAAAAGGGTGCTGTGGATATTGCCCGATTGCGCTTTTGGTTGGCGTTGGTAGTGGACGAAGAAAAGCCACAACCGCTGCCAAATCTGGATTATAAAATTATGCAGGGGAATAGTATATTAGAAAGTTTCGAAGGTGTTGATTTGAGTAAAATTATTATCAAAAATAATAAAAACACTATTAAAGATTTATTTGGAAATATCTCTAATCCTCAAATGACTTTGTCATGGACTGAAAATGAACAAAGTCAGGATGATATTTTGCTATCAATAAAAGATTATTTCAACACAACTAATCACGATAAAAAAGAAGAGTTAAGAAATAAAATTGACAAACAAATTTCAAATTACATAGTAACTTATTGTTCAGGAAATAAACAAATTGCAGAGAAAGTAAAACTTATTAATTCAGATAAGAAGCCATTTTTCTTGTGGCATTTATATTTTGCAGACGTATTTAATTCAACAAAAAAAGGATTTGATATTATAATTGGAAATCCACCCTATGTTGAAGCGAAAAAACTAAAATCAATTGCATTTCAACTTAAAGATTATGATGTTTATTCCGGAACTGCTGATTTGAGTTCGTATTTTTTTGAAAAGGGATTAAACCTTTGTGCTGATAAAGGATATTTATGTTTTATAAGTACAAATAAATTTTTCAACACAGGTTATGGCAAACCATTACGTGAATTTATTCTGAAAAATAAAATTGATCAAATGATTAATTTTGAACAGGTAGAGGTGTTTGATAAGGTATTGGTTTCAAGCGTAATATGTGGCATTTCAAAAGAAATACCCAAAAAGTCTAATAAATTTATTTATAAGAAATTTTACAAACTCAACCATAAAGAGTTTAAACAAAAATTTTTAGACGGAATTGAAAATCGAAATTTTTATAAACAATCTAATTTAGATTCAAATGAATGGTCTTTTGCTGATAATACCGGATTAGCTATAAAATCTAAAATCGAAACAAATGCATCAATATTAGAAAAAGTTGAAGGAGTTTCAGTTTTTAGAGGTATAACGACTGGATTTAATCCCGCATTTATTATTGATGAAGAACAAAAAACACAATTCATTCAAAATGACACTAACTATCAATTAACAATTAAACCTTTACTGCAAGGTAGAAATGTAAGGAAATGGACATTTATTAAAAGTATTGATAATCTATTGTTTATCCCTTGGCATTTCCCATTACATACTGATAAGTCAATAACTGGGAATTCAGTTGTGGCTGAGAATGAATTAATTGAAAAATTCCCATATTTATACAAACACTTAAGTAGTTTTAAGGAAGAACTTAATCAAAGAAATGTTGAAGAAACAGGCATTAGATATGAATGGTATGCCTTACAAAGGTGTGCTGCATCTTATTTTAATGAGTTTGAAGTTGAGGAAAAAATAATTTGGGGATTAACGGCGGATAAATGGGCATTTGCATATGACTCTGAACAATATTATTTGCCTAGCAATGGATATATTTTAACTTCAAAGATAATCCCAATTAAATACTTACTTGCATTACTTAATAGTAATTTGATGAAATACTATTTTGGATTTATTGGTATTATGACTGCTGGTGGAGCATACACATTAAAGCATTCTACAATTTTACAATTACCTATTAAAATAGCCATAAATCAGAAAAAGTTTATTGAAATTGTAGATGAAATACTCTATTTGAAGAATAAAAACTCGGATTACAACGTTTTTAAAGAAGAATTAATTTTAGATGCGTTTGTTTATAAGCTCTATGAGCTAAGCTTTGCCGAAGTAAAAGTAATAGATATTAATTTTGGGTTAACCGAAGAAGAATATGATAAGATAAAAATTGAATAAAACCAGAAAATTATGGCAAAAACAAAACCAATTGTAGCATTAATATATGATTTTGATGGTACATTATCTCCGGGTAACATGCAAGAGTATGCCTTTATACAAGCAACTGGCATGAGTGCAAAAGATTTCTGGGCGGAAAATACTCAATTAGCTCAGAATCAAGATGCAGATCAAATCCTGACTTACATGTTTCTGATGCTTCAAAAAGCCAAAGGTAAAGGTATATCTCTAAAAAGAAGTCAGTTTAAAGAATTTGGAAAATCAGTAAATTTGTTTAGCGGTGTTGACGAATGGTTCGACAGAATTAATGAGTTTGGCAAAGGTAAAGATGTTATTGTTGAGCATTATATAAACTCGTCTGGTCTGAAAGAAATGATTGAGGGCACTAGTATAGCAAAGAAATTTAAAAAGATATTTGCATGCTCATACCTGTATACGATAGATGGAATAGCTGAATGGCCTGCCGTATCGGTAAATTTCACAAACAAAACGCAGTTTCTTTTTAAAATAAATAAAGGAATTGATAGTGTGTACGAATCAAAAAAAATAAATGAATTTATACCTGAAGCAGAAAGAAGAGTTCCATTTTCGAACATGGTTTATTTTGGAGATGGAGAAACTGACATTCCTTGCATGAAGTTAGTAAAAGATCAAGGAGGTCATTCAATTGCTGTGTATCAGCCAGGTAAAACCGACAAAAAGAAACGTGCTTCTAAACTGATAAACGAAAACAGGGTAAATTTTGTCTGTCAAGCAGATTACTCTGAAGAAAAAGAGATAGACAAAGTTGTGAAAACGATTATTGAAAAAATTAAAGCAGATTCTGATTTTAATGACTTATTAAAAAAACATGTAAAAACTGCAGAAATAAAAAAACTTTACCATGACAAAACTTGAAAAACTCTATCAACTAATAACTTATTCAAAAGAAGTTGGCTTGTCTCTAAACGAAGAAATGCTTCAAAAAGCCGACCAGCTTGAAGAAGAATTAATAAAAAACGAAGTCATTCCTCGACTTTCCGAAAGTATCGAACCCATTATCACCCAGATACAACGACCCATTGTGTTGGTGGTAGATTATGTGCCAGGCGAAGCACTCAGTGTGCGCCTAACCCGTAAGCGTGTAATAATGGACGAGAGCGAAAGTAAACAATACTCTTTAGCTCCACTACCCAATAAAGAGCGTACGAAAAAGACAGATAAAACCATTACTTCGTCACCAAAATCGTCGTGGACAGGTTTGGTGGTAACATTTCCCAATGGCAAAGTAATCAATAACCGTTATGCTTACGAAACATTGATTGAAGTAGTTGAAACGGTGGGTATCGAAAAAGTTGCAGCCTTAGGTTTAAAGCATGTAGGGTTGGAATTTATCAGCAAAACCCGCGATGATTTTTACAATCAACACGAACTTCCCGGCGGTTATTTAATTCTCACCCATTCATCCACCGATAAAAAGAAACGGCAATTAGAGGAAATATCTCAGAAACTGGGATTGGGGTTGAAAGTGGAAGTGGTGTAGGCTGTCCACTTTCTCTTCAAGTCGCATCGCGACGACCGATATTGAGAGCGTGGGGTTTTAACCACATGTGATATTAATATGTTAAAGTTTCAACCATTACATATTAAAGTTTATTAATAGAATTTGACGGTATTGCGCAAACGAAAGCAAACTAACGCAAACGGACGTAAATGAACCATAAATAGTTGATATACATAATTATATGAAATTTTGAATCCTTGTGAGAATAAGATTGCCGACTTATATTTGCAGTGTGAAGTTGCATAACAAACACTAAGTTTGATATGATAAAAAAGCTTCCGTATCAGGCCTATGTCACAAAGTCAAAATCCACTGACCGGAAATATGAAAGGTTCAATGGGAAATTTCGTAACAACGTCGCGTGCTGGCGAAAATTATGTACGTATCAAAGCATTTAATCCGAAAGATGCAAACACTCCTGCACAGCAATTGCAACGCAAAAGTTTTAAACTTATCGGGGAAGAGTATCGAACATTTGGTGGGATAATCGACGAGGGATTCCCCGAAAAACAGTCTGGACAGTCGAGCTACAACCTGTTTATTGCTGCAAATCTGCCCGAAGCTATAGATAAAAGTTGTGCAGAACCAGTGATTGATTACAGTAAATTATTAGTTTCTAACGGTTCTTTACCTCAGGTAGTGGTTACAAGTGCTACAATTACACCCGATGGGATCAGTATTGGTTATCAGACCAATATAAAAATACCTAAAGTAAATAGTACTGATGTAATGGTGGTAGTTGTTAAGTCACAAATTGGTGAATTACTGTTTGAGAAACAACCGCGAGGTGAGGATAAAACAGGAACAATCCTGTTGGATTATCCCGGCATTCAGATTTCAGATGTAAGGTGTTGCTATCTGTTTGTATTAAGTTCCGATGGTAGTAAAGCATCTAAGTCGGTGTATATTCCTTTGTTGTAAAAAAGGGAACAGGTAAGTTTAGTTAACCAAAAGCCATTGTAAGAGTAAGAACTTACGATGGCTTTTTGTATTTTAATACCCTCAACTTAACCTTTTTTACTTTTTACTGAATATGAGATTTGAACACATTAACAAATTGATTAAATATCGTAATAATTGAAATTCCTGAGGTTGAAACCTTATATTACTTAGGGTTGAAAGCCTCAAACAATTACATTGGGTTAAAACTCTCAAACAATTTGCATTGGGTTAAAAACCTTATTTCTTTATAACCTGAGGCAATGATATTGGTCTTCACTACGCGACTTATAGAAAAGTTCATCGGTTATGCAGCAACAAGTTTCTTAGTGACGACCGATTTAGGAACGCGGGGTTTTAACTCCATGCGATAACCGTTGGTTTTCAATCCCACGCGATGTTTTGTAGATTATATTTAAATCGTTTGCATAAAAAAAATCAATGTTATTTTTCTATACAATTGAATAAGTCCTCGCTAATATGTATTTTTGAAAAAATATTGAAATACATTCTATTAAAATGAAAAAATACACCTATTTATTATTCGTTAGTTTTGTTGTTCTTGCTTGTCAACCAAAACTTAATATACCTGCTGATAGCAACGATAATAAGAATCTGAATAGTCTGACAACGCTTGAAACCGGAGAAAACAGAATATTCTTACAGGATTTCATTCTTAATCCGGCTGATATTGATTCTGTTTCTTCGTCTTCCTCCTCGCTTACCTGTGATTTATCGGTTGATAAATTAAATGTAACACTTACAGCCAAGCCTGAAATTGAACAATTCGTTGATGTGAAAATTTGGGTGAAAGGTATGGCATATTCTTTACCTTGTAGGAAAACTGATAAGATGGATTTTGAATTTACTTTCGATGCTCAGGGTAAAAAGTACAAACGAGTGCAGATAGCAGGCCAGATGAATGATTGGACTGCTTCGCGTACACCCGATTTACAATTGAATGACAATGGAATTTACAGTGTTAAACTTCATCTTAGTCCCGGAACTTATCTGTACCAAATGTCGCTTGATGGTGAACAAAGTCATGATGTGAACAATCCCAATAAAGTGGATAATGGTTTTGGAAAATATAATTCTATTTTGCAGGTTCAGGGAAAAACCGATTCGTTTCCGGTTTTGTCAACAAATGAGTTTACTACTTCAAAAATCATGATTTCGACACAAAATAAAGTAAATAAGGTTTTTGTGTATTGGCAGAATTCCCTGCTACCCGATAATTTTGTAAAAAACATAAATGGACTAATCACTTTTGATATTCCATCTGAAGCACATGAATTGAAACGTTCGTTTATAAGGGTTTGGGCTTGTAACGAATATGGTGTAAGTAATGATGTGCTGATTCCATTACATAAAGGTGAAGTACTTACTGATACAAAAAAAATTACGCGTGCCGATAAACATGCACAAATCATGTATTTTATGTTAGTGGATAGGTTTAAAAACGGCGATAAAACCAATGACAAACCTCTAAATAGACCGGATGTAAATCCAAAAGTGGATTATTGGGGCGGAGATCTTGCCGGTTTACAACAGAAAATTGAAGACGGTTATTTCGAAAAATTGGGTGTCAATACACTCTGGATTTC
>CAYNHC010000100.1:0-1680 GCA_964396705.1 uncultured Paludibacter sp. | reverse complement strand
CATCCTGAATTTGCAACTAATTTGTATTTGCCGGATGGGACTTTAAACGTTGAAAAATGGGATGAACATCGCCTCACTACCTGGTTCGACACTTTTATGCCTTCACTTGATTTTTCGAATCCTGAAGTGGTAAAAATGATGACAGATTCGGCACTATTCTGGTTGAAAGAATTTAAGTTGGATGGCTTCCGACATGATGCCTGTAAACATATCAACGAAGAGTTTTGGCGCGAACTAACGCTAAAAATGAAGAAAGAGAATGATGGATTAGCGCCCTATCAAATTGGTGAAACTTACGGAAGTCCGGGATTAATTGCAAGTTATTTAACAACCGGTATGCTCGATGGACAATTCGATTTTAATGTGTATGATATAGCCAATACTACTTTTGCCGGTGTTGGTGGAAGTAATTTAAAACAAGTTGAAACAATACTTAAAGCCAGTTTGAAGATGTATGGAAATCATAACCTGATGGGTTACATTTCAGGTAACCATGATAAACCCCGCTTTATGGCTTATGCTTCGGGCGATATAAAATTTGGCGAAGATGCTAAGGCAGCCGGTTGGAATCGCGAAATAGGGATAACAGATTCAACTGCATACGATAAATTCTTATTATTTCATGTTTTTAATCTCACTATTCCTGGCATTCCGGTAATATATTATGGAGATGAAATAGGCATGACCGGAGGTAACGACCCTGATTGCCGACGAATGATGCGATTCGAGGGTTGGAATAAAAGAGAAAACAAACTTTGGAATAATATTGCAAAACTTACCAGTATGCGCAAGAATAATCCGGCATTAATTTATGGTGATTTTATCAATATTAAAAATACCGGGGACACATGGGTATATGCCAGAAAATACTTTGATAAAGAAGCCATCGTATTTATTAATAATTCGTCTGAAAATTGTACTTTTGACGTGGAATTACCAAAAATGCTGAATGGCGACAATCTGAAAGCAACTTTTGGAACCCAATTTGGAAGATCAGGGCAAAAAATATTTATTGCTTTGCCTGCCTTTAGTACTGAAGTAATAATGTGATGTGTTTTTTAAAGAAACCTTTATTCGTCCGACGAAGGAGGACAATAAAACTTTTTTTGCATAGATTATTTTTAAGAAACGCTCAAAAGTCTATCGACGTTTTGAGGATTAATACAAACAAAAAAAATGATTCAAATAAAAGACAGTGAATTAGCAAAAGCAGCCGAAAAAGGCATGGACGAATTTCTTCAGATTTTCATTGATGCATGTCTTGAAACGCTTGGAGGTGAACTTTCTCCCCAAAATATGGCTAAACTCAATGGCTCGCAACACACTTTGCTTGCATGGCATTTTTTTACTACCGAAATGCGCGATGGTGGATTTGTACAGCTAATTCAGAATGGATATGGTGGATATATCTTCGAAAATCCTTTTGCTAAAGCACTACGACAGTTTGGATGCATAGAACTATCGAAACTTGTTTACAAGGCAAAGGAGATTTATGATGCTAATAAAAAGGAACTAACCCGCGAAACAACTGAAGAGGAATTTAATGCAATGTATGTTGATTTTGAGGTTTTTGACGAATTGGAAGAACAATTTTTCGAAATGGAAGAACATCAAACAGCTTTATTGGCTGAATATGTAGATGAACATTTAGAAGATTTTGCTGAAATAATATAAGTTCAG
>CAYNHC010000099.1:0-12036 GCA_964396705.1 uncultured Paludibacter sp. | reverse complement strand
TTAAAAGGAGCTTTTGCATTTCCCGGAATGGGAATTTTTGTAAATAAAAAATATGTTGCCAATAAAAATTTACTCCGACATGAATTCGGCCATATTCTTCAGTACCGGAAACATGGTTTTTTTTATTTTTGGTTTAAAATAGCACCTGTAAGCATTAAAAGTGCCCTTCGCTCACGCAAAAAACAAATTCACATTCACATGAATACCTGGACAGAACGGAATGCTAACGAATTGGCATACAATTATTTTGGAAAACCGGCTGATTGGGATTTTTATAATTATCCTGTATAGAAAAATGAACAAGGGGGCATACCCCCTTGTCAAAAAAAACTATTGTTTCATTATTTCCTGTTGATGACGAACTGATTCTTCGTGAATAGCAACCAGCACCGTTTTCATAAATTCACCATCCATACCCATTTGTTCGGCCTGCGAAATGCGGTGTTTCAGAATTTCATCATACCGTTGTGCCTGCAAAATTGGCATGTTATGTTCCTTTTTATATTGTCCGATTTCTTTGGAAACGCGCATACGTTTTGCCAATAATTCAAGTAAATTATTGTCCAACTCATCAATCTGACGACGCAACATAGACATATTTTCAGTAGTTTGAGTTATATCGCGAATAACCAGGTTATTGATGATAAAATCCAGCACATCGGGCGTAACTTGTTGAGCAGCATCACTCCATGCTTTTTCGGGATTGCAATGCGATTCAATGATCAAACCATCGAAGTTTAAATCCATAGCTTGCTGACAAAGCGGAGCAATCAATTCGCGCTTTCCACCAATATGACTTGGGTCGCATATAATTGGTAGATTTGGAAGTTGTCGGTGCAATTCGATTGGAATATGCCATTGCGGTAAATTACGATAGATTTTTTTGTCGAACGAGCTGAATCCACGGTGAATGGCAGCAATTTTTCGAACACCTGCATTGTGTACACGTTCGATGGCTCCAATCCACAAATCGAGATCTGGATTTACTGGATTTTTAATAAAAACAGGGATATCAGTTCCTTCCAATGCATCCGCTATTTCCTGAACAGCAAAGGGATTAGCTGTTGTTCGTGCGCCAATCCACAGAATATCCACATCGTGCGCTAATGCTTCGCGGACATGTTTAGCTGTTGCAACTTCCACCGCTGTGTACATACCCAGTTCTGATTTTACACGTTTAAGCCATGGTAATCCTTTAACTCCAATACCTTCAAAACCACCGGGCTTGGTACGTGGTTTCCAGATTCCTGCACGGAAAATTTTTATGCCGAGTGACGCTAATCCACGTGCAGTTTGCATAACCTGTTCTTCAGTTTCGGCACTACAAGGTCCGGCTATGATTAATGGACGCTTTGCATCCACACCGGGTAATAATATTGATTCTAATTCCATTTATTTCTAAGTTTGATTGTTTGTAAAGTTTGAAAGTTTGTAAAGTTTGAAGATTTGCTATCTGCATTTTCCATTTCTACATTTCTTCATTTTTTTTATTGGCACATTGGCACATTAAAAAATTGGCACATTAAAATATTGCCGTAATTCTCTCCAATGCTTCACCAAGCACCTTTTCGTTGGCACAAAGTGAAATTCGTACGTATTGGTTACCTTTGTCTCCGAAAATAAACCCGGGTGTAATAAACACTTTCGATTCGTAAAGTACTTTATCGGCTAATTCGCCACTGTTGGCATAATTTTCAGGAATTTTGCCCCATAAAAACATGCCCACCTGACTTTTATCGAATGTACAGTTGAGAGTTTTAAGAATTTCTTCAGCCAGATTCCGTCTGTTTTTGTACAATTCTATGTTCATAGCTTTGTGCCATTCATCTGAATTATTCAATGCCGCAATGGCTGCAACCTGCATCGGTTTGAACTGACCACTGTCAATATTGCTTTTTACTTTCAGCACCCACTGAATAAATTCGACATTCGAAGCAAGCATTCCCATGCGCCAACCGGGCATATTGTGCGATTTGCTCATCGAATTCAGTTCTATGCAAATGTCTTTTGCGCCCTCCACCTGAAGAATACTCAAATGATTTTCATTCAGAATAAAACTGTAAGGATTATCATTCACAATCACAATTCCGTGTTTTTTTCCAAAAGCAACTAGTTTTTCGAATAATTCTACTGTAGCGCTAGCACCGGTGGGCATATTCGGATAATTTACCCACATAAGTTTAACGTTGGTCAAATCCTTTTGTTCAAGTGCATCGAAATCGGGTTGCC
This sequence comes from uncultured Paludibacter sp., assembly GCA_964396705.1. GTDB lineage: Bacteria > Bacteroidota > Bacteroidia > Bacteroidales > Paludibacteraceae > Paludibacter. Next base: position 9,807 of record CAYNHC010000099.1, on the reverse strand, counting down.
AGTTGTTATTCTCGTCCAAATCGTAAGTAATTACTTTCGCCTGAACAAGATTGCTGACTGAAGCATAAGTTGGATAACCCGGATTTGGAACCAAAACGCCATCACCCTGATTCAGAAAAGCCAATGAAATGTGCAAAATTCCTTCTTTTGATCCGATTAGAGGTTGAATTTCATTTGCCGGATTCAGTTCCACCGAAAACCATTTTTTGTACCAGTCGGCAAATGCTTTGCGCAGTTCTGGTATTCCTACATAGGGTTGATAACCATGAACATCTGGTTTTTTAGCCGATTTGCACAACGCTTCAATTGTTTCGGTTGAAGGTGGCATGTCGGGACTTCCAATTCCTAAACTTATCACATTCATGCCTTTAGCATTCATTTCGGTAATTTCTTTCAGTTTTGTCGAAAAATAATACTCTGAAATGGAGTTTAATCTTTCTGCCGGAACAATTTTGTAACCCCTAACCCCTAAAGGGGAATTTGAGTTACTTTTATCAGAATCTTTTATATCTTTATTCATAAAATTTATTTTAAAAGGACTAATTTTGTTCCCCTTCAGGGGTTAGGGGTTGTTTTTTTACTCTTTAGGTGTTTCCCCTTCAGGATATTCGCCCAATGTTCTTAATTCGCTGATTAAAGGCTTAATAGCGATCAATGATTGTTTGTAGCGTTCGTGGTCGGCAAAATCAAAATCGACATAAAACTGATATTCCCATTCTCTGCCAATGATGGGTAAGGATTGAATTTTGGTCAGATTTATACCATAAAATGAAAAAACCGACAACACTTTCGATAAACTACCTTCGGTGTGCGGAAGGGTAAAAACGATCGACGCTTTATTAATAACTTCGTCTTTCAATATTTCATCTACCATCCATTGATTCCCAAAAATTAAAAACCGCGTGAAATTTCGTTTATTGGTTTCAATTTTTGTTGCCAAAATATCTAAACCATAAATTTCGGCAGCCCGTGTACTACAAATAGCGGCATTGCCTACTAAATTCTTAACTGCAATGTCGCGTGCTGCAAGTGCTGTATCTTCGTGTTCTACTATTTTTACACCCGGCAAAGTATATAGAAAATCATTACACTGCATCAATGCAATCGGGTGCGACTGAATTTCCTTAATGTCATGTATGGTTTGACCGGGTAAAGCTGCCAGACAATGCGAAATTCGCAATTTAAATTCTCCGGCAATGGGGAGTTTATATTCTTTCAGCAGTTCATAATTTTGAAGTAAACTACCGGCTATTGTATTTTCAATGGCCATGATTCCAATTACATTTGGATCTTTTTTGATGGTGGTAAAAATATCCCGAAAAGTTACGCATGGAATTATTTCCACTTCTTCACCTGCAAAAAAATTCTCGGCAGCTATGCCGTGATATGCTCCATTTCCTCCCTGAATTGCTACTCGTTTCATATTGTATTTTGTTTCATGTTTCGCGTTCTGTGTTTCGCGTTGGGATTAAAAAAAATCCTGCCCGAAAGTTCGAGCAGGATTTTATATGTTTTGTTTTTGTTACTTCTAATTCACATTTACATAAGTTTATCCTGCTCTCACCTGCTAAAGTAAAAGTAAAAATAAAAGTATGTAAAAAATCGGTTCATATTTGTCTGTTTTATTTTGACAGAGCAAAAGTAATAATAAATAATAAAACAACAAATTTTCAATCAAAAAAGTTTCCAAAAAACAGTTTTAGTATAAAAAATGCAGAAAATCAACATTAATTTTTTATTTAAATATAATTTTTAAAAAATATATTTTACATTTGATGCGTAATTATAATTGAATTGATTTTGTAAATAGTATAAATTTTTAAAAAGTGAATAAAATAATAAAGTATTCAAGCTACAAATCAATGAATCAATACCTTTAAATTTAATAATCTATGGCAAAAATTGTAGTTTTGGGTGCCGGAATAGCCGGACATACAGCCGCCGCCTTTCTTAAGAAGAAACTCGGCAAAAATCATCAGGTTATTGTAGTCAGTCCTTCTGAATATTATCAGTGGATACCTTCAAATATTTGGGTGGGAGTAGGTAAAATGAATATAGATCAGGTACGCTTCAAACTAAAACCTGTTTATGATCGTTGGAAAATAGAATATAAACAGGCAAAGGCTGTTGCGATTCATCCTGAAGGCGACAATGATATTTCAAAGCCCTTTGTTACAATAGAATATACAGGAACTTTCCGAAGTGGTGAATCAGAAAAAGTGGAATATGACTACCTGGTGAATGCCACAGGACCGAAACTAAATTTTGATGCCACCGAAGGACTGGGACCGAAGAAATTCACTCATTCAGTATGCTCATGCGATCATGCTACTGAAACATGGAAAGCCTTGCAAACCTGCATGGAGCGGATGAAAAAAGGTGAAAAACTTCGTTTCCTGATTGGCACAGGTCATGCCACAGCTACTTGTCAGGGTGCTGCATTTGAGTATGCACTCAATGTTGCACACACCCTTCGCAAAGCCGGATTACAGGATAAAGCAGAAATTACATGGATATCAAATGAATACGAAATCGGTGATTTTGGGATGGGTGGTGCTTTTGTTAAAAGAGGAGGTTACGTAACTCCAACCAAAGTTTTCAGTGAATCAATTTTTGCAGAATATGGTATAAAATGGATCAAACGTGCAGGAGTTAACAAAATTGAAAATGGCATAGCACATTACGAAACACTTGATGGAGAATATAATACAGCTGAATTTGATTTTGCAATGCTGATTCCTGCTTTTGCCGGTGCTGGAATAAAAGCGTATGATAAAAAAGGTGAAGACATAACTTCAACGCTTTTTGCTCCATCGGGATTTATGAAAGTTGATGCAGATTACACCGCAAAATCCTTCGAAGAATGGAGCGTTAATGACTGGCCTTCAACCTATCAGAATCCTGTTTATAAAAATATATTTGCACCCGGAATTGCATTTGCCCCGCCGCATCAAATTTCTAAACCAATGAGAAGCCCCAATGGAACTTTAATTACCCCGGCTCCTCCACGTACAGGAATGCCTTCGGGAGTTATCGGAAAAGTAGTTGCTTTAAATATTGTTGATCAGATTAAAAACGGAACTGCCGATTTCAAACATAAAGCTTCGATGGGAAAAATGGGAGCAGCTTGTGTAGTTTCAGCAGGATTTGGTTTGGTAAATGGCAATGCTGCCACCATGACTGTTTTTCCTATTGTACCTGATTGGGAAAAGTATCCTGATTGGGGACGTGATATTACTTACACTGTTGGCGAAGCTGGATTAGCCGGTCACTGGATCAAGCTTTTTCTTCATTATATGTTTATTCATAAAGCCAAAGGATATCCTTTCTGGTGGTTAATACCTGAATAAGTTGTGTTTGGTTAAATGAGTTAATATTATTATAGCAAAAAAAACAGAAAATTATGGCAAAAAATATAGTCAGAGGGTATTACGATGAATCTTACCCACCACTTCCCACAAAAAGTACATTGTTTTGGCGCAAAAATATTGTATGGCAGCTCTTCAGGTTTGTTGTCCTTAATCTCAAAATTATGAGAATTATTGTCGGTGGACATTCATAAAGATTAATAACTCGTAATTCTTTTTGAAATAAAATTTCAAAAAGGTGTTTCGCTGGCATTAACCACGAGAATATCCGATAAGCGAGTGGTATAACATGGTGAGAGTTTTTCGTTTTTAAGTTTCCATTTGCGACCAAAACCCTGTGTAGCAATCCGTACTTTTCTGCTGCCATAAGTAGCATTCAAAGAGTCCATAACGCGCATTATTTTGTTGTATTTTTCACGGTCGCGCTGATCAAACAAATTAGTTTGGACCGGACGTTCAGGAACTATTTCGGAAATAATGACACCCGCCTTTTTGTATCTGTAACCAGAAGCAAAAATTTTCTTCAGACCCTGATCTGCATATTTAATCAACTCGGTTGAGTCATTGGTCGGCACAGGTAACTTCATAAGTATTTGATTATAATATTGAGCTTGATTGGTAGCATGTGGATTAGTATGGATGAAAACCATGAGCGCTGCAGCCAATGAATGTTGCTTACGCAGTTTTTCGCCACACGAAGCTGCGAAATTGGCAACAGCTTCAGAAATTGGACTAATTTCGGTAAGTCGTTCGCCAAAGCTTCGTGAAGTACAGATTGATTTTTTTGTGCCCTGCACTTCTAATTCGAAGCATGGAATCCCATTCAGTTCCATCCAGGTTCGTTCGCCCACAACACCCATCTGACTCCGCACCCAACTTTTTGATTTCTGAGTAAAATCCCATGCAGTATTTACCGAATAGTATCGAAGTTTTTTTGCATACCGACGCCCAATTCCCCATACATCTTCGATAGCGAATAATTTGAGCGCCTTTTCTCGTTTAATTTCACTATCAATAATACAAACATTTTTATAATCACGATATTTCTTAGCAAATTTACTCGCCACTTTGGCTAATGTTTTGGTGGGAGCAATACCCAAGCTCAATGGAATTCCGGTACCCTTAGTTGTAGTTCGAACAATTTTTAATCCTAATTCATGTAAATCAATATTTTCATATCCTTCGAAATGCAGAAAAGCTTCATCGATCGAATAAATCTCCATGTCTGGAACAAAAGTTGAAATAGTTGTCATAACGCGATGCGACATATCACCGTAAAGCATATAGTTAGATGAAAACACCGCTACATTGTGATTTTCAATTACATCTTTCAGTTTATATGCCGGTTCACCCATAGGTATTCCCAGCGCTTTTGCTTCGTTGGAACGTGCAATAACGCAACCGTCGTTGTTCGAAAGAACAACGATTGGTCGCCCGACAAGCAAAGGATTAAAAACCCTTTCACAAGAAGCATAAAAATTATTGCAGTCAATTAACCCGTACATTTGAATTTGAAATGAAAAATATGTCTGATATACAGATTGTAAGAATTGTATAATAAAATCAGCAAAGAAAAATCACTTGAATTACAAAGGTAAAAAAAAATATTCACCTTATCAGCTTGACTAAATATAACTTAATTTTCGTAGGATAATATTTCCAATATATATTGTAAGATATTATATTCCTGATTGTTAATGGTAAATTAATTTTATTGACAGCATTATTTTTGAACAGGGATGTTTGAATTAATATGCTTACGTTGTATCTAAAAACAAATCATTAACAAATAGAGTAGGGGATGAAAGCATTTGGCTGTATCGCCAATCTTCCATCCCCTTTTTTTTTGTGTTCTCAATAATACTCTTTCTGAAATTTATTTCAGTGAAATGATATTATTAAAAATTTTTAATCTTAAAAAAACAGCATTTATTTTTTATAACCATAAACAGCTAATTCGCCCAGTTCTTCTTCAATACGAAGTAGTTGATTATATTTAGCCATACGGTCGGAACGACTTAGTGATCCGGTTTTGATTTGTCCCGAATTGGTTGCAACAGCTATGTCGGCAATTGTTGCATCCTCAGTTTCGCCCGAACGGTGCGAAGTTACGGAAGTATATCCTGCTCGGTGTGCCATTTCAATAGCATCGAGTGTTTCTGTCAATGTACCTATTTGGTTTACTTTTATAAGTATTGAGTTTGCACAACCCAATTCAATACCTTTTTTAAGGTATTCTACATTAGTTACAAATAAATCATCGCCTACTAACTGACATTTATCTCCAATCTTTTCGGTCAGTAGTTTCCAACCGTCCCAATCGCCTTCGCCCATTCCGTCCTCAATTGAGTCAATCGGATAATTAGCAATTAAATCGGCAAGATAATCAGCTTGTTCAGCAGAACTACGTTTTTTTCCGTTCGGACCTTCAAATTTTGAATAATCGTACACTCCGTTTTTATAGAATTCGGATGCAGCACAATCTAAACCGATGGTTATATCTGCGCCTGGTTTGTAACCCGCATTTTTAATTGCTGTAAGAATGGACTCTAACGCTTCTTCGGTACCACCGGCCAGATTTGGTGCAAATCCACCTTCATCACCAACTGCCGTACTTAATCCTTTGTCGTGTAATACTTTTTTAAGTGAATGAAACACTTCGGCTCCCATGCGCAAACCTTCGCGGAAAGAATTTGCTCCAACCGGACGTATCATGAATTCCTGAAACGCAATAGGTGCATCGGAATGTGAACCTCCGTTGATAATATTCATCATTGGAACAGGCAATGTAAAAGCATTTGTTCCTCCAATGTAGCGGTACAAGGGTAAATCGAGATAATTTGCAGCAGCTTTTGCAACCGCTAATGATACTCCAAGAATTGCATTTGCACCAAGATTGGATTTTGTTTTAGTACCATCGAGAGCAATCATTTTTTTATCAATTAACCGTTGCTGAAGTGCACTAATTCCTGCTAATTCAGGTGCAATTACATTATTTACATTGTTTACAGCTTTCAAAACGCCCTTGCCTAAATAACGAACCTTATCACCATCGCGTAATTCTATTGCTTCGTTTTCGCCGGTAGAAGCTCCTGATGGTACAGCAGCACGACCCATAATTCCGGATTCTAACCACACATCAACTTCTACTGTGGGATTCCCACGTGAATCTAGTACTTCACGGGCAACAATTTTTTCAATTTTACTCATTGTTTTATTATTTTATTGTATAAATTTTAAATTGATTTTTGTAAACTCTAACATATTTGTATCAAAAATGTTCGGATTTATAGTTTGTATTTTTCAAAAAATAATAAATTTGCATAGAATTTGACATTGAATTTTCTAAAACTTAATATTATTTATAAATGAAAAAACTTATTATTATCTTAATTTCTTGTATTTCATTGACTTCTTGTTCTGAATTATTACAAATCTTATCTCAGACATCAACAACTCCCACTTCAATTCCGGTAACAAATGCCGAAAATATTTCAGGTTTAAAAAGCTCTCTCGACTTTGGTATTGAAAAGGCTGTAGGATTATTGGGTGTCGAAAACGGTTTTTATAACGATGCTGTTCTAAAGTTATTACTTCCGGCCGAAGCGCAACCGATAATTGATAATATAAAACTGATACCCGGTGGGCAGGAATTAGTTGATAAAGCTGTATTGTCACTTAACCGTTCAGCAGAAGATGCAGTAAAGGAAGCTACACCGATTTTTAAAACAGCTATTAAAAATATGACATTTTCAGATGCAATGGGGATATTATTTGGAGGAGAAAATGCTGCCACACAATATCTGAAAACTAATACTTATTCCCAGCTACAGGCCGCTTTTGCTCCAAAAGTTAAAGAGTCGTTAGGCAAACCTTTGTTGGCAAATTTCTCGACCAATGAATCATGGAATATGTTGAGTTCAGGTTACAATTCGATTGCTTCAAGTCCGATCGGATTAATTGCAGGATTAAAAAAGGTAAATGTAAATCTTGAGGAATATGTAACTGCAAAAGCATTGGATGCTTTGTTTTTGAAAGTAGCTCAGGAAGAAAAAGCAATCCGCACTGACCCTGTAGCACGTGTAACTACTTTATTACAAAGAGTTTTTGGTCAGTTAGATAAAAAATAAAAAAAATTAATGCAAATAAATCATTTACAGCATAAGGATATTGATTTTAATCGTTGGGATCAGTGTATCTCAGAATCAATCAATCAGTTGACTTATGCTTATTCGTGGTATCTTAATATTGTTTGCCCGGGTTGGGAAGCGTTAATTGCAGATGATTATGATTTTGTAATGCCCATACCTGTAAAAAGGAAATATTATTTACCCTATGTAGTTCAACCTTATTTTACACAACAATTAGGTGTTTTTTCGAAAAATTATGTTAACGAAGAAATCCTGAACTTGTTTATTAAAAAAATTCCTTATTACAGTTATCAACTTAATTTGAACGACCAAAACAAGAATTCTGAAATTGAAGTTCTCCCGAATTACATTCTAAATCTCAAACCATCATACAATAGTTTAGTGTCGAAATATTCTAAAAATACCATTAGAAATATTGAAAAAGCAAAGAAATTTTCTATTGTAATAGATAATGAACTTAATACAAACGATTTTATTGAATTTTACAACACAGTTCAAAAAACATATCAGGCAGGACAAAGTGATATAATCAAACAAATAATTGAAACTGGAAAAGAGAAGTTGGCGATAGATTTATATGGAATCAGAAATATTGATAATGAGCTTATTGCAGCATTGTGTATTTTGAATTCACCCAAAAGGTTAACATATTTATTACCTGTTTCAAATGAAGAAGGGAAAAAATATTCTGCTATGTTTTTATTAATTGATGAACTAATCAGACTGAATTCAGGAAAAGATTTGATTTTTGATTTTGAAGGCTCTCAAATTGAAGGTATAGCACGGTTTTACAAAGGCTTCGGTGCCGAGAATCAACCATATTTTATGTTGAAACGATTCCGTCCGTCTTATTTAATTGGGAGATTTACAAAACAATGAAAGTGTTATTTATATCAGCCTGGTATCCTAATCGTTACGATGCGATGGCGGGTTTATTTGTTCGAAAACATGCACTGGCAGTAAGTTTGTATTGCGATGTAAGAGTGCTTTATGTTCATGCAGACAATAAAATATCGAAAACTGAAATCATTGAGAATTCGGCTTCGGGTATAAGTGAAACCATCATCTACTACCCATCGAAATCGAACCCTCTGTTAAAATTTATTAGTTTGTATAATGCCTATACAAAAGGATTCAGATATATCTTTGAAAAGGGCTTTCACCCTGATTTAATTCATGCTAATATTCTTACACGCACAGGTTTTATCGCTTTTTTGACGAAAATAACAAAAGGAATTCCTTATGTTATTTCGGAACATTGGTCGAGATTTTTAGTTGGCAATAATGCATTCAACAATGTTTTTCATAAATACTTAACTCAAATTATAGTTGAAAACGCATCTTCCGTTATAGTAGTCTCAGAAATTTTAAAAAAGGGAATGATTGCAAATGGATTATTTCATCCCAATTACAGAGTTATAAACAATGTAGTTGATGACTTTTTCTTCAATGATATAACTGTTGCACCACGAAAAGTTAAAAGACTTCTTCATATTTCATGTTTCGAAGAAAAGTCTAAAAATATTTGTGGGATTTTAAGAGTCACAGCAGAGCTTCTTAAAACACGCAATGATTTTGAATTAGTTCTCATTGGAATCGGAGTTGATTTCGAAATGGTACAAGAGTATTTGAAAACATTAAATATTAAAGATGGTTCAGTACAATTAATAGGAGAGAAAACTCCACGGGAAGTAGCTGATTGGTATCGAAATGCCGATGGAGTAGTTCAGTTTTCGAACTATGAGACTGCCGGAATAGTAGTTGCTGAAAGTCTTGCATGTGGTATTCCAATTATAAGTTCAAAAGTTGGAATTGCTCCCGAATTTATTAACGAAAATAATGGAATTTTAGTTGAACCCGCCAATGAAAGTGAATTATACCAAGCAATGAATTATTTACTCGACAATATTAATAAATATGACCATCAGAAAATAAGTGAAACTGCAAGCGGGTTTTTTAGTTATAAAAACATTGGGTTGACAATTTCAAATATATATCAAAAAGTATTATTAAAGTAATAAGATTATTTCAGCGATAAATTATTTTTTTCTTGGTTTTGGAAGAAAAATCAATTGTATTTTTTTAAAATCTCACACCTAACCTTACATCAATAAACTGGAAATGAATGCGTTTTGAATCTTCGAGTTTTGGATATGAAGTGTAACTATATTGTAACTTAGCAAAATATTTCAAACGACTTTTAGTATTCAGATTAGCGCCTAAATCAAATTGTGTTTGATGTCCCATTACCGAACCTTCAGTACCATTAACTCGTAATGTATTTAATA
>CAYNHC010000098.1:0-12088 GCA_964396705.1 uncultured Paludibacter sp. | reverse complement strand
AGAACTTGCAATTAAGTTTATCCACTTTATTATACCAATGAGCAAACTTGGTAAGTGCCATTTCCTTTTGGATTTTAAGATTGTACAGTTGAGTAAGTTCTAATGAAATCTCATAAGCTTTTTTAATTTCAGGGTATTGTTCGAATAAAATTTCGGCTCTTGCGGTTTGAGATTTGGTCCATTTAGAACTGTGTTGAAGCACAATATATCTACTCCTAGCCAGCAATTGTCTTCTTGTATCCCCATTTGAGAAAACGTGTGGAATATACCGTTGCCCCACTTCTTTTCCTAGTTGTATTTCTGCATTTTCTAAATCTATGGCCTCCCAGCGATAACTTATTCTCAAATCGTTAACAGCCTCATTCATCAATCGCTGCACATGGAATCGGTCGCAAACCAACGAGGCATTGGGGAAACATTTTTTACTGATTAGTTTCATTGTAGGAGATAAATCGAGTGTCATTTCCTGAACCATTTTACGTTTATTCTCAGGAAGTTTGGATAATGCATAGATTACATTCTCCGATTTTATACCACGTATAATAGCAACTAATGAACCCTTTTTACCTTTAGCATCTTTATTAGTAACAATAGTATAAAGCTCTCCTTGAGACAAAGAAGTTTCATCAATACTTAAGTGAGTGCCCATATTCTTTTTAAAAAGCATAAATTCAGAATTGTACTTTTCCTCTTTCCAATCCACAAAATTACTTAAATGCAATTTGTACTGACGTGAAAGGAGTCCTCCATCTACACCAAACATAGAGGCTATAAATGAAATACTTACGCTAGTAGTTTCAATGCGCTTCTTTTAAAAAAGAGGCAAACTCATAAGTCAAATGAGTGCCTTGGTGTGTAAGATCATAACTATGGATCAAGTCAAAAAGTTGGGGGGATAAAATAACAAAAAAAAGCGCTACAACAATAAAGTCATGGCGCGTTTTTGGCGGAAGCTACGAGACCTGAACCTTGCAGCTTTAAACCTACATATCAATACGTTGAACCTGTTGCAAAATTATCTGCTACGATTTAGTCTCAGGTTTTTCGGACTCAATTTTGATTGCCCTTGCTTCGCTTTGTCCTGCAATTATTTCAATTTCAAAACTACACATTATTTGTTGATTATGCAAGGATAAAACAGGTATATTGTTTTGGAGCATTTATTTCAAATTCATAAAACATGCATCCTGAATTTCTTTAAATGTAGGAATGCAGAAAATAAGTTTTCCGTTATCCATATCCTAAAGTTGTACTTTTAATCAGTAGTAGAAAACTCCACAATTCAATTAACTTTAAATTCTGTTCGAAACTCCTGTTTATCATACTTAAAACTAAATTATCTGTTTGTATTCACAGTAAGCCCCAGCCAAAGTAAATATACGGCAATTGTAACCAATACAAGAATACCTCCAACTGTCCATACATTCATAGCCAAGCCTACTAAAAACGGGATGATAGCACCACCGCTTATAGCCATCATCATCAAACCCGAAATCTCATTTGACCGTTCGGGCATTTTAGCAACTGCAAGCGTAAAAATCAATGGGAAGATATTGGAAACTCCCAGACTTACTACGAAAATAGTTGTCCAAGCTGCTACCTCATTTGGAGTAAATGCTAAGGCAAGTAAAGCTGCAATAGCCAATATGGAAGAAGCAATCAAAAATTTTCGAGGTGGTAATTTAGTCAACAAAAGAGCACCAACAAAAGAGCCAATCATTTTAGCAAAGAAATACATAGATTTACCGTATTTGGATGTTTCGGCATTGATGCCAAGTTTCATTTCCAGAAAATTTCCAATGTTCGAATTCATGGCTACGTCGATACCTACAACAAGAAAAATACCGAACAACATTATAGCCACAAACTTGTTGTTCAATAGTTTAAAGCATGATAAAATTGTGGCGCGTCCACCTTCGGATGTAGATTCTGCCACTTTTACAGAACCCAACCAAGCCCATGTTAACAATGAAATTACACCAAAAAGATACAAGCCATAGCGCCATGTTCCTTCGCCCGAATTGTCGCCGAGCAACAGAGCTAATTTTGGACCCAAAACAGCTGCTACGAATGGACCTATCATAGAACCGATAGATTTTAAAAATTGTGAAAAACTCATGTAACTTGAGGCTTTGTCAGCAGGAACAATACCTACCAAAAGCGGATTAGCCGCAACCTGAATGATGGTGTTACCAATTCCAAGCAGTGAAAAAGCTAATAAAATAACGGGTAATGTATTTCCTATTATTGGCACAAAAAGTCCCAGAGCAGTGATCATTATACCCCAGTTCAGCACATTCTTTTTACCAATCCGATCCTGCCAAATTCCTACAGGTACAGATAACAGGAAAAACCAGATAAAAGCTACAAATGGAATTAACTGAAGAATGTATCGTGGTGTGTCGGCACTTTGCTTGAGTTCGTCGACACCAGTACCCACTAAATCGGCAAAACTCATAACAAAGAAAGAGAGTAGTACCGGAATGAAATGTTGAAGTTTTAGTTGACCTTTCATTGTTTTCTTATTTGTTTTTAAATGAACATTTTTCCAATAAACCAATTTATTACCTGTTTGTCGGTTTGATGATTATATCCCAATAGTTTGGTAAATACTTGTTGAATTTCGTTTGTGAAGGATTCGCGAAAAGCAATGTCAGAACTGAATGAATTGCCGGTTTCGTTAGTTGCATTAAACGAAAAACCATAGGACATGGCTTCCAAAATCAGGTAAAAAGGCTGATTGTTTTCCATTGCCAAATGAATTGCACCCATAAACCGGTCATCGTAACTCAATTTGCGTGGCAAATCCATACCCACACGAAAAATTGTATCTTTCAATGCTTTATTACTAAATCGATAAAGTAAATCATCGATATGCAGTTCTAATGCTTCCTGTGTAAAATCGTTTGGATATGCAGCTAATAATGTTTCGGCGGATTGAAGCATGACAGACCGTGTAAAGTTCAGAACCTCAGGATCATTGAGCACCTCGTACATGTACACTGCTTGGGGATGCTTTGCAAATCCGTAGTAAGCGGCTGTAGCATGTCCCAAATTATGAATAAATGCTTTTCGATCGACCCAAGCTTTGATGTTGCTTTTTGGGGCTAATCCTTTTACTGAAGGAATTGGGTTTTTAAATGCTTTCTCGTCCAAGATTAAAGTATTATAAGCCTCGGCAAAAACTACCAATGGGTCTTTTTCCAATTCAGCTAACGGAATAATGGGCACCATTTTTCCAATGCTCGTTTCAACTAAACCAACCATATCGTCAATCGGAAAGTTTGCAGGTAGATTTTTAACTAAGATATCACGAACAAAGTTGGCTGCCGACCGCATGTTTTCGGCCAGAATAATGTCGAGTGCCGAACCCTTATCGTTTACATATCGTTTTTCTAAAGCCGCTGCAATTATCGGCACAATTTTTTCCAACACATTTTTACCTACCGAAACGGCTAAAATTCCTGCTTTCGAAACAGCTTCAATCACATTTTCCTTGTCGAACGCCGATATAGCTGACACATTTGGCACAATGATTTCTTCATCCGTTTCGCCTTTAATCACTACGCGGTAACTTCCTTTTTCGTTGAGCCCGCCAATAATTACCGGATCAACATCTATAAAAATTACCTCGTAACCGCTACACCCAAAAAGCTGCCCAATAAATGATCGACCAATTTTACCCGCACCAAAAATGACTATTTGATATTGATTAACCATTGAGTTGCTGTTTGTACGATTCGTAATAGGGTTTTATGTTGCTCAGCTTCTCACCACGCGATTTTTCAAAATAGGTGCCGCCCATATAAAAACAAGCGTATCCACCCGATACAACGCCCCAAGAAGCAGCTTCCTGAAGATTAAGTATTTTGTTTCCTGCCTGCAACTGTTTCATAAGTGACGCAATAACTCCGCCAACGAAATTGTCGCCCGCACCAGTAGTATCACCGTTTTTATTTGTTTTAAGTTCTTCTACAACACGTTTCGAAACGGCATATTTAGTCAATTCCAAAGTTTCGAATAATTTACCGTTGGAAAAAACCATTATCGGATTTGATCCGTTGGTGATAATAAATGCAGATACTTTTTTACTAATGAAAAATGTAATAGCAGCTTCAGTAGTTGTTTCGCCACTAAGGCGAAGTGCTTCTTCCTGATCGGCAATCAGTAAGTCTATGTATGCAAAACTTTCATCGCTATTGCCTAATGGCCATTTTTTGTCCGGATTTTGTTTTTCATTTCTGAAATCAAAAACCGTGTTCACAATAGTTATACAGCCATTAACTTTCGATTTTTTCAAAAGTTCAGTCAAACCATCATGTATTTCGGGCACCAAAGCCGTTCCACCAAATACCACAATATCAGACTTGAAAAATGCTTCGTCCAAGTGTTCCGGTTTGTAATCCCAGGCAGCCCCAATGGAATTGATAAATGTGCGCTCGCCGTGGCCATTGTCATAGGTTGGATCCGAAAGCACCACAGTAGAAGGTGTGATGTTTTCGGTCATTGTAAAGTCATGCAACACAACAGGTGTTTTAGCAAGTGCATCCACCAGGTACTTACCAGTATCATCATTTCCTGCTTTTCCATAAAATCGAACTTCACAGACTTGGCAATCAGACATTTGTGCGGCATGAATAAGCGAAACAATGGATGGTCCGCCGATATTAATTTTGTCTGGTGTTCGTCCGCAGGTAATTGTATGTACCAAGGTGTCGAAAGGAACTCCGGCAAACTGCACAAACTCTTCATTGAAAACCAGCTGCCCGGGAGTTAAGCCACCGTTGCCACGTTGTAAAGAGATGTATTTTTGAAAAGCAGGGCTCGAAAAGTCAATATTGTTGTACAATAAATCAACTAAGCAGCAACCTACTCCGGAAACTATTATTTTTTTTTGCATAAAAGAGAAGAAATATCTAAAATCGACATATCACTTTTACAATACTCTCCGATACGAAGGGGATTGTAAAAGTGGTAGATTTGGAGAGTATTAGAATTCTTAAAATGAATATCCTTATTTCAGGAACTTGACGTAGTCGCTTGCTAATAGGTGAATTGGCAGCTCATCTTCTTCAATAACCGGAAAGCGACCAATTTCTTCGTAGAAGCAGTTGTCGTTGCTATCGTCGTTTACCATACTTACTTCACCAACCAAGACTTTACCTTTTCCTGTTTCACCGAAAAAACGGTGGTACATGCCTTGTTCAAGGCAAACACTTTCGCCGGGAGTGAGCACTAACTTTCCGCCTGCCGGCACGATGTTTAATACGCCGTCTGTTTTTACTAACACTTCAGTATTATCAAGTTTATTGTCTTTGGTCGAATTGTAAAGTTCAATCACTAAGTTTCCACCGCCACGGTTGATAATATCTTCCATTTTTGCCCAGTGAAAATGCATTGGTGTTTCCTGATCTTCTTCTACAATCATAATTTTCTCGGCATAGGGTTTACGGTCAACCTTAAACTTACCATTACGGATAGTGAAAAGAAACAATCCACGTTTGTAAAAATCGCCCGAACCAAAGTCGGTTATATCCCAACCGAGCATGTTATCTATGATTTCATTATTATTTTTGCTGTTATGTTTCCAATCTTCAACACTCCAATAAGCCCATGGCGGGAGAATAAATTGTTTTTCGGACAAAAAGACCTTGGCATTTGCTAAAATCTGATTTATTTCGCTTCGTTTCATTTTATTATTTATTCAAGAGTAACACACATGCATCATTTGCACTTAACTTCACGTTTGATTTTTCAGGTAAAGAACCGTAAAGAGCTTTATTCACTTTCCAATCTTTATTAATAGTCAGCGCAATATCTTTATTTGTTGGCGTATAATTTACCAATACAATTACTTTTTCATTTGCTGATAAATCGTGTTCTGTAATTCCTACAAATGGATCATTTTTGGTGACTATTCTATTCTGTTTTATCATATCGGCAGCAATAGTTTGGTATATTTTCCAACATTCTGCCGGATTTTCGGTAAATCCCCCTGGTGTGTTTGTCAAGTTCATTTCTAAAGGCATGGCAAGAAAATAGATTTTACCTTTTCCATATGTGCTTCGAGTAAAAATCGGATTTCCGTCTTTTTCGTGAGCTAGAACTTTTGCAGTTGTAATATTAATATTGAGTTTTCTCCCCGATTTCATTGAAAATGGCTTAATACTTTTATCATTTGAAATAAAATCGACAGGTACATTTCTATTTTGACTGGTAACAACTTCGAAACCGGCCGGTTCAAGAAAATGAGATAAAAATCCCCAATCGTATGAAATATACAGTGTAGCGCCATTTTTTACATTTTCCAGAATTTGTAACCATTCTGTTCTATTCATCAAATCCGTGCCTTTGATTGAAGGTAAGATATATAGATCAGACTTTTTGATTGGCTGATTTCCAGCCTGAAACTCAATATCAAATCCAGCTTGTTTTGCCAAAATATAACTGGAATAAGCCACACCCCACTGATCCTGACCATCGGTAAGAATACATACGGCTTCTTTCTTCTGTTGTGGCAATGCATCAAAAGGCAAACTATCCATGAATTTTCGGAATTTCGAAATTTCATTTACAACAGGTTTTGCTGAGCGGTCGGTGCGGAAAAGCCCCAAATCTCGTTCCACCGAAGTCCATTCGTATGGCGGAAAGTCCAGGTGGTTTTGATCGTAAGCGCACCACCAAAGTAACCCATGACAATCGTTTGCCCAGTTATTAAATAATATCGAACGCAAAAATCCGACTTTTGAGCTTTCATTCGCTTCCATCGGTCCCATAATTCCTGTTTCTTCCACCAAGCAAGGTTTCCCTCCAATATCGCCATAAAAGCGTGTTTCGGCTGCTGAATGCATGATGGTACGAATTGTATTTGCAGGGTCTTGATTGGTGTGAGGTGTCCAAAACGGATAAGGATGTGTAGTTAGCAAATCACATAGCTCGCCTTGATCTTGCATGCGCCATTTAGCCTTGCTATCCGAGGTTAAACTATGCATACCCGAAACTATCGGACGTGATTGATCTTCGGCCTTTATTGCATTTGTCAACGATGCTGTCCATACATACGCAACTTCGGAGTTTTCTACTTTTTCCATAACGTTGCATTCGTTTCCTAAATCCCAAGCCAATATTGCCGGATGATCTTTAAACTCCTGAACCATGGTACGCACAAACTTTACCTGCCACATAATTGAAACCGGATCCGAAAGAATCTTTCGACCTTCTAACGCCTGTGGTATAAATAGTTTTCCGCTCATCCAGCCTGTTACTAAACCTACGATAAGCTTAATATTATGCTTCTCGGCCAAATCGGCAAACTCACGAAAATGTGCCAGCATTTCCACACTAACACCATTTTTACCCGGACCACTGCCGGACAAAGGACCATCTTTGAAACGAATTTCTTTTAGGATACCTTCGGCAGTGTAAAATTGAATAATTGGTTGAAAATCGGGCCAAATGGGGAATACACGAATCACTTGTATTCCCGCGTCCGATAGTTGCTTTAAATCATCATCGATGACATCAGGCCGCCAATCCTGCCACATTTTTGTTCCGGCATGCGAGGCCCAATAATTGCAGCCTAAAACATATCTGCCCGGTTCAATAAGCGACAGACTTTTATTATCCTGTGCTTTTATCACAAGAGGAACAACTAAAAGTGCAACTATCAATAAAATTTGCTTGAACTTTTCGTACATCATACGAGCATATTTCTAAAAAAGAGCATTGATTTA
This sequence comes from uncultured Paludibacter sp., assembly GCA_964396705.1. Taxonomy (GTDB): domain Bacteria; phylum Bacteroidota; class Bacteroidia; order Bacteroidales; family Paludibacteraceae; genus Paludibacter. The sequence goes on along the minus strand of CAYNHC010000098.1, from coordinate 4,355 downwards.
AAACTGTTTAAATCAATACTCTTTCTGTCTTGATTATTAACTATTTAACAATAGTAATCTTTTTGCTTATCGTTTTATTTGGTGTTATTACACTCGCCAGATACACCCCTTCTGTCGTAAATACTGACGAATCGATTAAAGATTCGTTTTGTGTTACATCTTGTTGATAAATTAACTTGCCAGTCAGGTCAGAAATTGAAAACCTGATGGAATTTGTTGGCAATTTTACTTTTACTTGCCCCGACTTTGCCTGTGGATTCGGATAAACTTCAAATCCTTCATCAGATGCAAGCTCGTCAACACCATCAATTAGCTTTAATTTACTTACGCGGACATAATCCACGTACATATTGGCGGTGTTTACACTTGGATCAATTCCTCCGCCACCATCACCTCCCATGGCCAGATTCAGCAGGAGATAATGCGGTTGACTTGCAGGTTTAGTGCCCGGATAAACATGGAGGCTTTCAGGAGTAGTTTTGACATAAGCAAACAACTCATCATCATAATACCACAGTATTTTAGTTTCAGTCCATTCAATAGCATACGTGTGGTAGCCATCGGTGGGTGTGATGTTGTACAGATATCTCATGTTGGCAGTACCAACGGTTGATCCGTCGTTAATCCTGTAAATGAAATTACTATTGATGTAATTGGCCGGGTACACGCCACCCAAAGGTTTTCCACCAGAGTATTCAAAAATATCTATTTCACCGCAATTTGGCCAATAATCACTCGCACCAAGTGTCCAGAAGGCAGGCCAAACGCCTATTTCTCCAGGAAGCCAAATGCTGGCTTCAATTCTACCATACTGAACAGTGAATTTTTTTTCTGTATTCAATCGAGCCGAACTAAAGGGATAAGTAGTCTGGCGACCAGAGGGATCCCGATACACCGTCTGTTCCCTGATCGCTGTAATTCGCAGTTTTCCATCTTCCACGTAGGAATTTTTCGTGCTGCTGGTATAACCCTGTTGTTCATTATTCCCGATGTAACTACTGTGATAGTTCCACTTGGTAGGATCAGGCACACCTGTGTAGTCAAACTCATCCGACCAAAAGACTTCCCATTTATACCCAGCAGGGGGAGCATTCAGTTTAGCATCGGACGAATCCGCATACGACTTATATTCAACATTCTGAGCATAACTTAACTTTGCTCCTGTTATAATAAAAATCAAAATCAATACAATCTTGAATAATGTTATTCTTCTCATGTTCATAATCTAATATTGTTTCTGTAATATAATTATTTTATTCGCGTATCTTTAGTTCTTAACACAAAAGCAACACTAACCTAAAGCATCCTAAATTAGTGTTACTTTGCATTTCATTACAAACTACATTCTACTTTGTCACGACAATTTTTTCATTAATGGAAGTATTTAATGTCAAAACATTTATAAAATAAACTCCTTCCGACTTAAACACCGAACCATCAATTTGAAATTCATTCTTGCTAACCTTTTCCTGATAAACCATTTTCCCGGTCATATCAAAGATTGATAAACGTGTTGCTTCTTCTGGTAATTTTACTGACAAAGAACCTGTGGAGAATGGATTAGGATAAAGCAAAATTTCATTTGCTTTCACATCAGAAAGACCTGTCTGCAACGCGAATGCAGTTATTTCCCTGGCTCTGGCCTGCCATGATCCGGAAGTTTCACTGTTTCGTACTCTACCGGTTACGCGTATTCCCTTTAAATTAGTACCGTTACCAACGAAAGTATAGGTAGAACCACTTACCGAAGGACTCAGGTATGGATACTCAGGGATTAAAGACCAACTGGTAGTATTTCGCCAGGTTGTTCCATTGGTTGTAGTCTGTATTTTAAAATCAGCCTCAAAACTTCCATCGTCCCAAACCCCGCCTACTTCTCCGGCAAAAGTGCCATTTACGAATTCAACTTTATTAATACTGATTGCGTTATCAAAAACTAATCCTACGGCTTCATATACACTTGGAATTGTTTCTTTGCCACCACCTAGATTTACATCGGTAAGGAGATCGCCATCATTTAAACCAGGCACTGCAACGCGATTTGAGTTGGAAATTGAAGATGTATTTCCTGACCAGCGATAAGCAGTACCTGATTGTACCGTATATTGCAAGTCTGAAACTACGATATCACAAGTTGCTGTCTGGTTTCCACTCTGCGAGGTAGCAGTAATTGTAACTTCACCAGGGGCTAACGCGGTAACAAGCCCGGATGAATTTACAGTGGCTATGGAAGTATTGCTACTGCTCCATATTACTGTCTTGTTCGATGCGTCAACTGGTTCGAGTGTTGCCGTTAGTTGCGAAGTAGCATAGGTATTCATGTTCAATGTCGTTGGAGAAACACTAATGCCAGTTACAACAACTTCTTTAATTTCTGAGAATTTATATATAATAGCTTTTCCATAAAAATCTTCTTCAACAACGAGAACACGATCACCATTTGGAAGTTTTGAAGCTTTTATTGCATACGTTAAATCTAACATCGCGCTGAAATTATTTACTTCCGGCCCGGGCAGTATATAACCAAGAGGTGTCAGCATTTCTGCATCATAAACATCTATTTCTGCCATCGTATTCGTATATAAACCTTTCACTCCATAAGCATTCAAGTAGATATATTTATCATCAGCGGTAAACGAAATAGAAGGCTTGCCAATACTTAAGGTTTCAGGAACTCGACCTCCTTTTTTCCAATTTCTGAATCGTACGATTTCTGTAAAATACGGGTAATCACTACCTGTACCAAAGTACATGATATCAGTTTCATCCACGTATTTCATACGGGTCATATCTCCACCTCCATTTGTATATGGAGCAGAAAATGTTTGATGCGTTGATTCAGAATAGTTGGGAACTCCGTTGCTATCAAGCCCGTTGGCAGGGAAATAATTTAGCACCCTCCCGGCAATGGAAATATTACCACCCTTATCAATATCTAATCCCTTGATATATGGATAGCCTAAGTCGTAAGATGAAAATTCTGAGGCCTGTACTTGTCCGTCGCCATTGTTATCACGCCACATCCAACGGCTTCCCGTGGGTCGTTTATCAATCTGCCAACTATATTTGTCCCATTGTCCATCCCAATCAGCACAAAAGAATGCACATGGAACAGCAATTTCTCCATCGAAACGATACACACACACAAACTCAGTGTACATATTTGTCAAAAACATAAATTTTTTGCCATCGATATAACGAATGAAAATAGACTCCAGCGAATTCAATATACGCGGATCATCAGGATATTTAAACGGGTCGAGTGTTTGGGCGGCGTATTTCCAATGTGCCTGAAGATTACCGACTGGGGCATCATAATCTATTTCAAAACGTTCTCCCGAGCTATAAATATGAGTAGGATTAAGAGGGTCAACATCCATCGACTGTACAAAAGCCAGTCCCAGCATTTGACAATCCATATTCAAATTCGTATCGAAATGACGCAAGTCGGTTCCGCCACCAACCTGAGAAGGGTAACCACAATTGGCGATCCATAAATTTCCTACAGAGTCGGTTCCAATTCCCCTGATTCCCCAGAACTTTAATGGCGCAATCAAGCCGGGTGTTGGACCACTAAGCGCACCACCTTGTTCACCAATGGTTTGTACAACAACCGGGATTCCTTCGCCGGAAATATCAAAGACCTTGATATTCTGATCAGGGCCATTATCGGCAACCATCAAACGACACTGGTTATCAACAGCAATGGCTGTAGGATCAACAATGCTTCTGATTTCGCGACCATCACTACACAAAATATATGGAGCTAACTCTCCTGTGGGAACAGGTTCAAACTTTCCATGCATAAAGCGAAGATATGGATTCATTACTGTCCAGGTTTTCCCCGTGCAATCTGTGGCTAAAAGAGAATTGGTTTTTTTATCTGCATTCCCATTTACCTGACATTGGGTATATACACCACAATTCATACCTGCTTCGTCCCAATATGAATTAGTATATACTTTGCCTTCTTTGGTGACATACATATCCTGAATAAGATTCTGTACCCATTTAGGACCTCCAAAACTATTGGCAACATAAGTGCATTTTAAGTCTTTGGTAATTTGATACTGAGAAAATACAGAAAGAGTATTCATACAAGACAGAAATACAATCAAACTAAATCCAAATAATAATTTTCGATTCATTTTAAGCCAAATAAAAAAGGATTCACTGTTAAGTGTAAATCGTGAAATAAGTGTTTTATTCATAACTTGATATATAAATTTATTGGTTTATTGTTTTTTGATTAATATTTACTGTACTATAACCTTCAGGGAATTCACTTTTTTCCGGTTGTTGATATTCAGCAAATAAACACCCGAAGTTAACTGTTTCTTATGAATAACAAATTT
>CAYNHC010000097.1:0-12146 GCA_964396705.1 uncultured Paludibacter sp. | reverse complement strand
CATTAACGTTAAACTAAAATTATTAGTGACAAAAAAATCGCTGATAGCTATCGGGGGACAAAGTGAATGCGGGCGCAAAACCTGCTAAGTGCACAGCTTGTCCCGATTTGTCGGGGTCAGCCAGCCAATGAACATAGTGTGTTATGGGCTAGAAGCTTTGTCATTTAGTCGTTTTCGTGGCTGATTTCACGCTGAAATTCTGTTTGTCCAACGTCAACCCTTGTTTTTGTTTCTTTCTTTTTTCAGTCTCCATAAAAAACTTACGAGGAATTTTTCTTTGAGCAAATGCTATAAAATGAGCAAACTTTGTCGTAAAAACGGACAGTTAGTAATTTTTTTTTAAGCAACTGTCTGTTTTTTCGCTCTTATGTACCATAATCCACTAGCGCAGGTCGAAGACCTGCGTTTCTTTATATTTTGGTTGCCAGAAGCCTCAAACCTATGCCAGTAAGGGCGCTTTTATTCTCAATTTATTATAATTTTTTCATTTCTCACATTGCCATTTACTTCTACAATCACTATGTACACACCATATGACAGATGTCTTGAAAGTACTGTAAGCGTACCATTTAGTCTGTCGCTAGTCTGCAACTGACCTGCCAGATTGTACACGCTTACTTTGCCAGTCAGGACATCGTTGCTAGTGATAACTATTTGCCCGTTATTATTACTGGTTACAAGAGCATTGACTGCATTTATTTCATTTACCGCAGTAGCAGATTCTATTATCCTTGCACCATCACTAGTACTTCCTGTACTTGAAAAAAAGTTCGTATAAGTACTATTGGTGTTATAACTCATATAATCGACTCGACTTCCTTGTGGAACATATAAAATAGCACCAGTTCCTATGCTGGCAAATACATACGTTCCAATCAGAGTCGGAGGTGTAACAGCTTGCATATTGATAGTAGTCAGTTTGCTACAATAATAGAAAATATAATTTGGCAAATTAGTTACATTGTTTCCAACGGTAACAGTGGTTAAGCTTGAACAGCCTTTAAAGATTGGATAATTGTAATCGCCCGTTGATATGCAATTAACCGCATTATAAATTACTGAAGTTAGTTTGGTGCAGTTGGCAAATACCGAAGCACCCATAGTTTTCACCCCACTACCTATTGCAACATTAGTTATGCCTGTACAGCCATAAAATGCTGATTTGCCAATATTCACTATAGCATTATTAATCGAAACTGAAGTCAGTCCTGTATTTGTGTAAAAAGCGTAATCAGGAATATTGGTAACATTAGAGCCGATATTCAGATTAGTTAATTTTGTGCAACTTGCAAATACTATGTATTGAAAACTATCTCCCATTTTAGTACAGTTTTTTGCATTAAAGTTTACTGTTGTTAAAGTCGTACATGATTTAAAAGCGCTGTTGCCTATGGTAGTTACAGATTCGGGGATTGTCACTGAAAGTAACTGCGTGCAATTCTGAAAAGCAGAAGCATTAATGGTGGTGAGCGAGTTTCCTAAACTAATATTTGTTAGTCCGCTACAATCGGCAAAGGCACTGCTTCCGATTGTAGTTACAGAATCAGGAATAGCAATTGAAGTTAAACCCGTACAACCCTGAAAAGCATTTGCACTGACTGTTTTTAATGAATTAACAAGTGTGCAAGCTGTCATACCTGTATTACCCTGAAAACAATATGCACCTATTCCGTTGGTCAAATCAGGCAATACAACAGACGTTATTGCCGTACAGCCCTGAAATGCATAATTGCCGATTATTTTCAGAGAATTACCAAGTTGAATAGATGCCAATAATGTACAGCCTTGAAATGCATAGTTACCAATACTATCCACCGAGTCAACGATAGAGATATTGAGTAATCCTGTGCATCCCTGGAATGCGTAATCATCAATCTTTTTTACTGATTTTCCAATGACACACGAACTCAAGCCTGTACATCCCTGAAATGTATACACTCCCATATTTTCGAGTAAATCCGGAATTATAATTGAGGTTAAAGCATTGCAATTCTGAAATGCATAATCACCCAAATAGGTGAGAGATTTACTTAGTGTAACTGAACTTAAAGCTGTACAGCCCTTAAAAGTAGAGTTGCCAATGCTTGTAACTGAGTCAGCTATATTCAGTGAGCTTAGCTTGGTACATCCTTCGAAAGCTTGATTTCCAATACTTTTCAATGTGACAGGAAGCGTTATAGAACTTAAATTAGAACAAGACTTGAAAGCAGTATTACCAATGGCCGATACAGTATAACTTGCTGAATTATAACTCACTTGAGTAGGGATGTTGATATCACCTGTATAGGCAGATGAATTTTCAATTACCATAACTTTTCTATTTAAAGTATCTGTAATTAAGTATTGAATGCTACCATCGCTAAAGAATGTTGTTCCTTCCACAATATTGTTTCCACCATCAAAGTATGTACTATAGGCCGGGAGGTAAGCATTCCTGGTACCAAATGGGACATATAATTTTCCATTAGTCGAACGAAGGGTAAAAGCTCCTCTTCCAATTGTAGGAGGAACATTACACAGCATGCGAATCGAGAGCAAGCCACTGTGTAGAAAAGCTTCGGTGTCAATTTGAGTTACAAATTGTGGAATTGTAATTGAGGACAAGCCAGAACAGTACCTGAAAGAATTGGATCCAATAGTGTTAACAGATTCGGGTAAAGTTATCGAATTTACAGTATAGCAATCATTAAAAGCATAGGGTTGAATACTTTTAACGGTAGCAGGTATCGCCACACTACCAACTTTAAAAAGAAAACATTGCAGTAATTTTGTTAGTGCTTTATCGTACAATATACTATCCTGCACTATATAAGAACTATTGTTAACATCTACCGTTAAATTGACTGGACAATCGGCAAAAGTACCGTCACCAATATTGGTTACTGAAGCAGGAATAAATAAAGAGTGTATGCCCAAACAAAAAAAGAATGCCTGATCACCTATGCTTTTGATTGTGGCTGGAAGCATCACTGATGTCAATTGACTACAGTACCAAAATGCTTTGTTACCAATTTCGGTACAAGAAGATGGACCGTCGAAAGTAATTGAACCCAAATTAAGACTATTTCCAAAAAGCAAAGCTGGTATTCGTTTTACATTACTCGCAATTATTAGATCGTAATTTGCTCCATTAGTGTAGAAAACCGGATTTATTAAATCGGCACAGTTGGTAGCATTATAATTTACTTTTGTAAGTCCGTTACAGTCCTTAAAAGCATATTGTCCAATGCTTTTCACTCCTTTTCCAATTACAAGTGAACTAATATATTTACATCCTGAAAAAGCATATTGTCCAATACTATCCACCGCATCTTGTATTATCAGGCTATCAAATAAAGCATTGTTGCAACTGGCAAATGCGTAATCACCTATAGAACTGCAGGATGAAATACCATCAAAAAGTACTGATTTTAGCTTACTACTGCCAGAAAAAACATAAGCGGGAATTCGTTTAACATTCTGACCAATTGTAACAGAAAACATTATAGTAGATACATCTTTTGGAAAAGAATTTGCATTTGAAGCTAAATTAGAACAATTCACTGCATTATAATTGATTTCAGTCAGGTAATTACAACCATAAAATGCAAAGTTTCCAATGTTTTGTACATTAAGCCCGATAGTGAGCGATGTCAGCCCTGTACAATTCTGAAAAGCCGCAACACCTAGGGTTCTAACTCCATTTCCAGTTTTCAATGAAGTGATACCCCGACAATCCTTAAAAGCGTTTTTGCCAATGGTTGTCACCGAATCTGGAATGGCAAATGAACCCGTGAGCCCGCTGCATGTTGTAAACGCCGAAGCACCGATTGTTTTAAGGTTAGGACAACTGTTTACAAAGTTCAGTTGTTGGATGGTAGTTCGGCTATTAAAAATATTATCCGGAATAATACTCACCCCTTCGGCGATATTTACCGTGTTCAGAGCCGAAGTGTAGTTGGAAAATATGGAATATGCCGTGCTGCATTTTAATGCATTGAAGTTGACGGTGTACAATCCGGTCCATCCGTAGAAAGCATAATCGGGAATGCGTTTTACATTTTCAGCAATATTCAGGGTGGCTTTGCCCGTGCAACCTGCAAAAACAGGACTTATGCTGCTTCCCATAGTAAGGCAACTATCTGCACAGTAATTGACAGTTGTCAATCCATTACAATATTTAAATGCTTCGATACCCATTTTTTTTATAGTTCGCGGAATAGTGAGCGTGGTCAAGCCTGCACAGTCGAGAAAAGCCCTGTCACCAACTTCAGTACATTCGGTATTTTCTTCGAAAGTCAGTGAATTCATTAGTTTGCATCCACTGAAAAAATAAGCTGGAATCCGTTTTACATTACTTCCGATTATAGCCGAAAAAACACAATTGCTGTTTGATATACTTGAATCGATCAGGTCGTTACAACTATTGGCATTGTATCGTACGGTTGTAAGTTTTGTTGAACCTGAAAATGCATAACTGCCAATATTTGCAACACTTTTACCTAAAGTGATTTCTGTTATCGCGGCACAGCCGCTGAATGCCTGCACGCCGATACTCGTTATTGAGTCGGGAATGACAATGGCGGTTAATTCTTTGCAATACTCAAAGGCACTGTTCCCTATACTTTTTACCGTTACTGGAATTGAAACCGTTGCCAGCGCACTACAATAATAAAAACTGTAATTTCCAATGTTTTTAAGCGTTGACGGAAACTGTATGTTGTTTAGGCTACCGACATTATAAAATACATAATCCGGGATTTTGATCACTTTTTTGCCAAATACAGCATTTGATAATTTCGTACATCCGCTGAAAATATCATGATAATATTCGCCAATCGTACAGTTTAAAGCATTAAAATTGACAGTGTTAATGTTTGTGCAGTTATAAAAGCCTCTATCCCCAATACTTGTCACTGATTCGCCAATAGTAACAGTAGTCAGTCCTATGCAATTTTCAAAAGCACCTGTGCCAATGTTTGTAACTGAATCGGGAATAATGAACGAAGTTAATCCAGTACAATTATAGAAACTGTAATTACCGATTGTTATGGGACTGTTTGGAAATGTGACTGATGTCAGACTGACTATACTTTTAAATGCATATTCAGGTATTTTCGAAACAGTTTCCCCTATAATAATAGTTTTCAATTTTGAACATCCATAAAATACAGGAGAGTAATTACCATCATAATATATACATTCAGCTGCATTAAAATATACAGTTGTCAGGTTGCTACAATTTTTAAAAGCTACTGCCCCCATGTTTCGTACCGACTTACCAATAGTAACCGTAGTAAGCCCAATACAATTCTCAAAAGCCATATTGCCTACAGAAGTTATCGTATTAGATAATTTCACAACAGTAATCCCATCACAACCTGAAAAAGCTGATTCTTCGATGCTTGTCACAGCATATTTTATCGAATTATTATTTACTGAATCGGGAATTATTAGTTCGCCTTCGGGTGTACCATTTTTTTTAACGCTTACTGTGTTATTAATTCCTACGGTAGTAACCGTAAACATCATTTTAGCATCTGTAGAAGGAAATGTTTCACCTATAGTTTGTCCGTAAATAAAATTCGCTGACACGAAAGTCAGTATAGCAATCGTCAAACTGCGCGTATGTTTAGTTTTCATAAATGATTTTGTAATGATTTCGTTTTTAGTTCAATTATCTTTCTCGTTTTTCTTTTCGTTTTTCAACACCCCAAATCAACTCATTTTCATGTCGTTTTGCATTGTCAATGTTTGGGCCATACTTTCCCCAAGCAAATCCACTTTGGACAGTCTTATTACGTAAGTCCGCTATAACAAAATTGTCAGGAAGAGTTAGAGCAAAGTTTTTTAAAATCGTATCGGTTGATTGTCTTGCTTTTTCAAGTTCAATAAAACCGTCGTTTTTGCTCCAAATATCCATAACCACTTTTTCGTGTATTATGTCAAGATTTGATTTGTTTCCATTTTTTCCAAAGTCACTGATATGTTCAATAAACTGAGTCAAATTCTCAGAATGTTTCACAATAACCGCAGGGTCATGACACACGTAAAAAACGTTTCCCCAATTTCCTTTGTTGTCAATATCTAAAATCCAGAAATTTCCATATCCGTCACCTGCAAGTAGAACTGAATTAGGGAAAAAATTTTCAAATCCAAATTGTCCTACTCCATCAAAAGTTACTTCTTCCAGTCCGTAAAATTCAAATCCGCTGGAAAATCTTAACAACTCTCTAATTTCGGTTGGAACTTGTTCTGTCGGAAGTCTTTTGGCTAACTCATTTATTTGTAAGTCTGTTAAACCTTCTTTGAGTTGAACTTTGTATTCTTCTCCATCTTCTGAAACATATTGTTCAGTCAAAATGGATTTAAGCTTTTCTGTAACTGTCATATAATTTTTTTTGTCGGTTATTTGATTACAAGTTAATCCTTCTTTAAGTTCAACTTTGCATTTATCCCTGTCTTCTGTTGCTCTTATATTACTTTTTTTATCGCTCGTCTTGTTGTTACAACTAAGCAAAAAAGTCAAAGTTAATAATGCCAATATCGTATATTCTTTTTTTTTCATATGCTTGCAGGTAACGACCGAGGCTATGGGCATTGGCGGTACCGTTTTAAGGTATGTTCCATTTGCGGGAGCATTCGCTGGCGTGAAACGTCAAAGTGAATTGAAAATCAGCGAAGCTAATGCGGGAGCAAAACCTGCCAAGTGCACAACTTGTCCCGATTTGTCGGGTTCAGCCAGCCAATGAACAGCGTGTGTTAGCCACTGGGTTTTAATTATTATTTTACAGCCATTTCTAATAGTTCTATCGTCATTTTATCAGCATCCATTTGTGCTTTAATTCCAATAGGAATTGTAAAATTATTCTTGTTGTGCCCAAATGATAATCCATACACAGCAGGTATATTTAAAGGTTTAATTCTTTCTTCAATCACTTCTCGTAATGAAAATGAGTTTGGAGCTATTGATTTGCTTGAATTATTGCACCCCTTAAAAATTCCAAATGCTAAACCAGATGCTTTTTGCAGAAGACCTGCATTAATTAACTGTGTCAACATTCTGTCTATCCGATATGGTTCCTCTCCAATATCTTCTATGAATACAATTTTGCCTGTAAAATCCATTTGAAATTCAGAGCCAATCATAGTCGTAATTAGAGTTAAATTTCCACCAATAATTTCACCTTTAGCTTTGCCAGATGTGATGGTATATCTTGCGTATTCTTCTTGGTTAACTGCTTTATCTAAATCTTCGATGCTACTCTCTATAACAAATCCTTTTAAAGGATTAATCACTACCTTTTCAAACTGAGTTAAACTGTACTCATTGTTTATTGTACGACTTATTGGTCCATGAAATGTAATTAAATTCGTCTTTTCGTGAATCGCATTTAAAAGAGCAGTTACATCACTGAATCCGATAATAACTTTTGGATTCTTTTTAATAGCTTTATAATCTATCAAACTCAAAATTCTTGTACATCCATATCCTCCATTTGCACAAAATATTCCTTTTACATGAGGGTTTAAAAACATTTCATTTAAATCCTCGGCACGTTGTTTATCTGTTCCACTAAAATACCCATTTTGCCCCAAAATACTTTTCGTATAAATTGGCACAAACCCAATCTGCTTTATTTTTTCAATTGACTCCTGGAGTTGTTCTTTTGTAATCATCCATCCCGGTGCAATCAAACCTATTGTGTCGCCTTGGTGCAATCGTGATGGCTTTACAGAAACCTGACCGAACAAAATACAAGAAGAAAAAATTCCGTGAAATAAAGAAACTAATAGTAAATATCTAACTTTTGGATTCATTCTAGTTAATTTTTAATTCATTCTATGTTGCTTTTTTAACCTTCTGACTAACGACCACGCAAGTCGCTGATTTTCAATAGTTGCTTTTTAGGTCGTTAGCATCCGATACTCAATAATATTTTTATATCCCGGATTGCAGCTAACGACCGAGGCTGTGCGCATTTGACTGCACCGTTTCACGGCATGTTCCATTTGCCTGAGCATTCGCTTTCCGTCAGTCCCGATAGCTATCGGGGGACAAAGTGAATTGAAAATCAGCGAAGCTAATGCGGGAGCAAAACCACCGGAATGCACAGCTTGTCCCGATTTATCGGGGTCAGCCAGCCAATGCGCGTAGGCGTGCGTTCGTGTTTTATTTTGTTTTAAAATTTATCATTTTATATCTACTTACAAATCCGCTTTTTTCAATAGTTTTCTGTGATGCTTTATTTTCAATTGCACATCCACAACTTGATTCAAAGTTGTTATTAATAGAGAATTCTCTTAGGTTCAAGATAATCTGTGAACCAATAGAATTTCCTCTTTTTGAAGGATTAACCCACACTCCCAAATCACAAAAACTCCAATCTGGATGTGTCCTTATTACCATTCCACAACCAACAAATTCTTCGTTTTTGTAAAATTCAAAAACATTCTCATTTTTTATAAAATCAATTAATTGCTGTTCTGTTTCAAAAAGTTCCTTTATCGAATCGTCTTGTCTCATCATTAATCCTACTGATGAAAGGTCAGCCCTTTTCATTTTTATGTTCGAGTCTTTATTTATCAATGGTTCAAAATAATCACGATACAATAATCCAAGAATCGAATATGGAAGTAGCTTTAATAAACAGTTACTTAATAAAAGTGAATCAAATGATTTACAGTAAATATCCGTTAATGATAAGTCTTCCAAGACTTGTCTGAAAATTTCATTACTGTTAGGTATGTATTTGTCTAATACATAAAACTCAATCAAAACGCCATCATTGTTCCTAATCGCATAGCCAATTTCATTATTATCCGCTTGAAAAATATAGTAATCAGAATTACATATCATTAATTCAATGAACAACTCTTGAAATTCTGGTAATGAGTTCAAATAATCTGTCCGATATCTTTTGATTTTATCAATTGACGTTTTTACAATTTTCATAAACCATTAATAGCATAAGTTTTTAAATCCTTTTTAAGATAAATCATATCAACAAGTTGAATGTCGCCGTCAAACATAGGGTGGTCGTAATTATCTGTAAAAAAATTCTTTACCCTATGTGACTTTTCAAATCCACAACCTTCATAAAATGATAATATCCCGGGCGTTTCGCCTGTCCCGACAAGCATTGTTTTAAAGTCGTTTTTGTAGAAATCAGAAATGAAGTTAATCAATGCTCTACCGTACCCCTTGCCTTGATATTTCTCGTATGTCGCTATATTTTTCAACTCGCAGGTTTCGCTATTTATCGGCACTACAACACAAACACTTTTTAAATCATCGTCATATAAAGCAAATAAATTTCCACTCGGCAAATAATTATCAATCATATTTTCCTGCTCGTCTGCCAACAACAATAAGTCAAGGAATTGTTTCTTATTTTCGATAAATTTTTCTATTCTCATAATAATTCGGCTCACTCATAAGGATTATTTACTTTCTTTTTGTTCTATTGTATCAAGGTTGTAGGTCGGTTTTCCTGCATGACGCAAAAACCCGCTGAGTGCACCGCTTGTCCCGATTTGTCGGGATCAGCCAGCCAATGAACATTGAGCGTATGTTAGGCACAGGTTTTAGTTCTTCAAAATCTTTCTAACATAAATTTGCTTATCTGGGTCAGTTAAACGCAAAAGATATAGTCCTTTATCTAGGAAAGATAGATTTGGTTCAGAAGTTTTATTGACAGTCCCAGACTTGTACATTACATTTCCAGTGACATTTATTATGTCGAATTCAAAATTGGTCCATTCATTCTTTTCAATCTTAAAAGTGTCAGAAAAAGGATTTGGATATATTTTAAATTTCTCGTTTTCAATTTGATTTATGCCAGCTGACTCCATAATAAACGAGAGAATTGTATTTTGTAATTTGTCGTTTATTACAAATAGAGTATCTGGATTATTGTAATAACTAATTTGTTTTTGTTTGATTAAGTTACAAACAGAGTCTAACAATTTGAAATAAAAATTACCTGGATCTCCATCAGACTGACCCAGAATATAGATTGGATAATTTTGTCCTTTTATCAGAAATTCGTAATTTCTATTCTCAGGTTCAACTCTCCAAGGGTCGAGATTTGTGTATCGATAATCAATTTTCATATCAAGGTTTTGATTAAAATACAGGTTTTCATAAGTCCAACGCTGGTCAGTAAGACAGTGATGATTTATAGAATCTCGTTGGATAGACCGAATTTCCAGAGTATTATAAGGAAGTCCGTAAATGTTTTTTTCTCCTAGTTGAACGTCAACTCCAGTAGTAGCATCTATTAAAAATGGATTTCCAAAACTTACTGAGTCTTTGTTCTGCTTTGAGTCAATGGCAATTAATTTAAATGTTTGCGCAGATAATTCAGTCCCCAATAAAAGTGTTGTGAATAATGTAAGGAGTTTTAAATTCATAATCGAAAATTTTCTTAGTTGTTAATGGTCTTATTTTTTCTATACTTGTGCCTAACATCTGTGTATTTGTAACTTTGTCGCACTTATTTCTCATTTATACTGTTATGAGTATTTTATTAAAACGGCTCTCAGTCCGACAAAAGTAATAAATAAACGTTATTTACATCACCACCACATAGTTCGAATGTATCCATTCATCTTCCCCTATTTGATACCAAAGCCCATCTTGTCCGATTTTGGTTACTATATCGCCTGAATTCAGTTTGCGCTTTACAGGGTAATTGGTGCCGTTGCCTGCCCTGACATTTAATGATGCAGTATTTACTCTTAGTTTTACAGTATCGTCGTCGTTGGTATTATCAATTTCATGCAAGAATTGTTTCCATATTGCTTCATCAAGCATCATTTTAGGGCAATCTTTTCCTGTAATGTCATAATGCCGATAGACACTGTTGGTTGTTAAGTTATGCGTTTTCAATAAGTACCTTGTAAGTTCAATGGTATTTTGCCGGGTAATTACAAAGTCGCTGTCTGCATTCACGCACATTTCTATTCCTATGGTATAGTTGTTCGGGCTACCGCCGCGCGGTATGCCTATTTTTGTATATATCAACTCTTTGTACCCCGATTTTGAGCCTACATGATAACCCACTTCATTGTCGGGTATGCATCGGATGATTTGTTTATCGTCCACCACATAATGTGCCGAAGCCGATATTTTTACCTTTTGTCCGTTGCTTTTGATGTAATATTGATCCGAATTAAAATAACGCGCATTGGCGTTGGCATTTGCACCCCTGTTGGTATTGGCTGTCCAGTGGATAATAATTGCCTTTAATGCAATTAAATTACGGAAAGGACGGTTTTTGCTGATGAGTTGGTCGGTTATATTTATCATGGCTTTGTTTGGTATAAATCTGATTGTAAATGATAATGGAACACGGAAGAAATAGAACGCTAAAGAAATGGAACGCGGATTTACGCTGATAGAGCGGATTTAAAACGGATTTATATTTTTCAATGAATTGAAAAATAATCCACTTCAATCCGTATTGTTTATGTTTTTTATCCGCGTCTATCCGCTAAATCCGTTTCCATCCGCGTGCTATTTCTTTATTAATATTTAAATAGTGTCTGTTATTGGTTTACATCTTCATCGTCCTGTCTCTGGTTGGCAGTAACGGCATTAAATAAATCGTCGGCAGTAAGGTTATTACCCGATTGCAACAGACTGTTTTCAATTTCCTGCTTATTATAAATAGCTTTACGCATATTTTTATAATACAATACGGTATTCAGCAAGTCGTGAAAAAACTTCGAACCCTGACTTAAAAACAAACCGGTAATGATACATCCCACCGCCCCTTTAAAAGTTAAAGCGGTGAGGGGTTCAATTTTACTTTCTTCGGCAATCAGCACAAAGAAATCGGCATTACACAATAACGCGACAAAAATACCAACCACACTTGTAAGCAGTAGAATTTTACGCTCCCGTATCTTATCGCCTGTTTCATCGCCTGTCTTTTCAGCCAGCGAGCGTACATTTAGTTTAATAAAGTTCGTGATTTTCTCGGTTATTAAACTCAACATAAACAATGTCAATGATACTGAAATAATTAGATTGTCCATAGGTTTTTATAATTTTGAAGGTTAATGATTTCTTAATCAATAATTGTACAGTGATAAAGTGAATGCGGGAGCAAAACCTGCTAAGTGCACAGCTTGTCCCGATTTATCGGGGTCAGCCAGCC
>CAYNHC010000096.1:0-12147 GCA_964396705.1 uncultured Paludibacter sp. | reverse complement strand
ACTACTTTCGATCAAGCATTGCAGGGAAAAGTTGCAGGTGTTATGGTGCAACAAACTTCCGGACAGCCAGGGGGTGGGGTTAGCATTCAAATACGTGGTCTGTCTACCTTTGGTAATAGTTCTCCATTATATGTAATTGATGGAGTTATAATTGGTCAAAGTTCTCAGGGTACTGGTGGTTCAAACCCATTAGCAACTATTAGTCCGTCAGATATTGAATCTATTGATGTATTGAAAGACGCATCAGCAACCTCTATTTATGGTTCGCAGGCAACTAATGGGGTTATTGTAATTACCACAAAAAGGGGCAAAGATGGAGCGCCAAAAATTTCTTATGAGTTTAGTACTGGCTTTCAACAGTTAGTAAAAAAGTATCCTACTATGGATTTGCAAGAATATGCTACGTTCATTAACGATAGAGCTGCTGTTTGGGGATTTGATGAAAGACCTGAATTTGCAAATCCAAGCTACTTAGGAAAAGGTACAAACTGGCAAGATGAATTATTCAGAAATGCCCCAACGAGCAATCATGTGCTTACAATGAGTGGCGGTAATGATAGAACACAATATTTAATGTCGGGTTCTTATTTTAGTCAAGAAGGTATAGCGATAGGATCTAAATTTACAAGAGCTTCTTTAAGGATAAATTTGGATAACAAAGCGACAGGTTGGTTAAAAATTGGAACCAGTTTGCAGTTAAGCCATGTTGACGAGGATGTAAATACAACAAGTTCAAATGTTATTGCAGCGGCATTGTGGCAACAACCAGATATACCCGTAAGAAATCCTAATGGTGAATATGCTGGAGAAGAAAGTAGTGATGGGTGGATTCAAAAACGTGTAAATCCCTATGCTTTAGCACTTATTAATAAAAATAATCATAAAAGAAATGAGGTGTTTGCTAATCTTTACGCAGAAATAGCATTTACAAAGGATCTAACTTTTAGAAATGAAGTGTCTGGTAATTTTGCATTTAGAACACAGGATGAATATTACCCTAAGTATAAGTTTGGGGGAGCCTTGAAATCAGACAATCAGGCAAAATATAGCTATGGTCAAGATTATTATACTGCTTTTAGAAGTTTCCTTACTTATGCTAAGGTATTTAATAGCAAATACAATTTTAATGTAATGGTAGGACATGAGGCACAGCTGTCTCAGTTTGAAAATGTCAACGCAGAAAGAAAAGGTTATGTTTCAAACAATGTTACTAATATAGGTAGCGGTGATGTGCAAACAGCAACCAATGGTGGAACTAAAGGAGACAATGCGCAGGAATCTTATTTTGGGCGTGTTAATTTTATTTATAATGATAAATATATATTGACAGCTAATCTGCGTTCGGATGGTTCTTCAAAATTTGGTCCAGAAAATCGTTGGGTTAATACCTATTCAGGAGCATTTTCTTGGAAGATCAATAATGAAGGTTTCTTAAAAGATGTAAAATGGATTAATGAACTTAAATTAAGAGCGGGTTATGGTGAAACTAATAATCAAAATATTAGAAGCAATGCTTATATAACACTATTAGGAACTGTACCTACCGCATTGAGCGGTAGTTCGTATCTTACAACCGCTTTAGGAAACTCTAAAGTTCAATGGGAAAAAACAGAATATAGCAATGCTGGACTTGATGTAAGACTCTTTAACTGGAAAGTTAATCTTACAGTGGATGCTTATAATCGTTTGACAAACGATTTGTTGATGCAAATTCCATTACCGGCTTATTCGGGAACAGCTGCAGACTGGTCTCCAGGAACAATTGGAGCTCCGTATGCAAATGTAGGATCTGTTAGAAATAGAGGGTTTGACCTTCATTTGAATTCAACAAATATAACTAAAGGTGATTTTAGTTGGAGTACAGATTTTACAGTATCCCATAACAAAAATAAAATATTAAAATTAAATACAGATGGGGCTTCTTTACTTGGAAAGATTTACGGCCCAGAACAGATAGTTTCTGAAACAAAAGTTGGTGGATCTATGGGTGATTTTTATGGGTATAAAGTAGATGGGGGTGTATTTGCAACCGCGAGCGATTTTGAGAATCATGCCTTACCTGCTAATAATGATGGTGAGGAATTACCAGTTACGCCAAACGCTGGAGGTGTATGGTATGGAGATCTTAAATTTAAAGATTTAAATGGGGATGGCATTATCACTGAAAAAGATAGAACTAAGCTAGGTTCTCCTATTCCAGATTTTCAATTAGGTTTTGGTAATACTTTTAAATATAAAGGCTTAGATTTAAATATATTCTTTAGTGCCAGCGTGGGTAATGAGGTAGTAAATGAATTGAGGATAAATGGAGAATATCCTTCGACACAATTTGGTTTCCTAAAAGCATTAAAAAATTATGCGAAACTTGCTTTAATAGATCCTAATGTTGCTGCGGATATTCCTGAAAATGTATATGTTACAAACCCAAACACTACCATTGTAGGGCTTAGTCATCTTAATACGGGTAATAATAACCAACGTTTCTCTGACAACTATGTTGAAGATGGGTCTTTTATCAGATGTAAGAATATTACTTTAGGTTATACATTTCCTCAGAAACTACTTAAAAAGGCACATGTAAATACGTTACGTGTATATGCGACTGTTACTAATGCCTTTCTTATTACAAAATATTCAGGAATGGACCCAGAAGTAGGTTCATGGAATCCTTTACAGGCAGGTATTGATAATGGCTTTTATCCGCAAGCACGAACATTTACTTTTGGGCTTAACTTAGGACTTTAATTAAATAAAATATAACGTATTATGAAACATATAAATTTAAAAAATATTTGTGTGATATTTACCGTACTTTTTATGGTAAGCTGTCAGGATGATTTTCTTGATCGTCCTTCTCTATCAGATATAAGCACTGAAAATTTTTATCAGACAAAAGAAGAACTTAGGTCTGCTACAGCAGCACTTTATGGTAAACCATGGGCACGATGGAATAATGAAGGATACCTCCCATTAGGAGATGTAATGAGCGGAAACATTGTTGTACCATACCAAGGTAAAGATTTAGTACAACTTAACACGTTTACGCTTAATGGATCTAACGAACGTTTAATTGGCGGTTGGAAAGCGCTTTATATGGTAATTGGGCATTGTAATATTACCATTAAGGCTATTGAAAATACTAAAGCAACAATTGCTGAGGCAGATAAGAACGCTGCCATAGCGGAGGCAAAATTTATTCGTGCCATAGCATACTATCATCTTACTTTATTATGGGGAGACGTGCCTATTATTGTAGATAATGAGAAGTTAATAACATCACCTTTAGTAAATAGAAATTTAAGAGCAGATGTTTACCGATTTATTACTGAAGATTTAATTTTTGCAGCCGAAAATCTTCCTTTGACTGATCAGCCTGGTAGAGTAACTACTTGGTCTGCAAAAGGTTTGTTAAGTAAAGTGTATTTGACGATGGCAGGATTGGGACAATCGGGAGGTACGCGTAATCAGCAATATTTGGATTTGGCAAAAAATACTGCAAAAGATGTGATTGAAAACAGTGGTTTAGTTTTGTTTCCTAGTTATTATGATCTTTTTAGAACACAATTTAATGATAATTCAGAATCATTATTTTCACTGCAATGGACTACAGGTGCAAATTGGGATGAAGGTAATTTTTTATCGGGCCGATACTCACCAACTCCTCAAATTACTCCTCAAAAAGCTGGTGGTTGGGGTGGTCCATTAGTTAGTTATGATTTATATTTAGCTTATCCTGAGCAGGATTCCATAAGACGTAAAGCGACTTTTATGTTAACTGGAGATCATTACCCTGAGTTAAATGCTGCTGAAGGTGGTTATACTGCTACTTATCCAACTATGAAGAAACACATTATTGGTAATGAAGCAGATAACAATGCACCTGCAATGACGTTTACTAGTTCCATATTGCATACGCCATTACTAAGATTAGCAGATATTTATTTAGTTTATGCTGAGGCTATCTTGGGCAACAATGCCTCTACAACTGATGCGGATGCTTTACTATATTTCAATAAGGTAAAACAACGAGCAATTCCTGGTGCTCCTATGGTAACTCAGCTTAATATGGATATTATTTTGAAGGAAAGAAGGCTAGAATTTGCTTGTGAAGGACAATATTGGTTTGATTTGGTAAGACTTTCTTATTTTAATCCTGTAAAAGCAATTACCCTGCTTAGCAATCAACAACGAGTAACATTTGAATATGACGGCGATACTAAAATAGCTAAGCCTCAACCTCCTATTGGAGTCATTTCTCCGGCAACCGTTGGTACCTTTACTTTACAATTACCTACATCAGAAGTAATTGCTGATCCAAAATTGCTTGAACCTGCAGTACCTTATTATGAATAGCAATAAAAAAAATATATAAATATGAAAAAAATATTAAATTACCGTGTTAATCACCTGCTTTTTTTAAGTATGATGTTGATTATTACAATGTTGACTTCATGTAATAACGAAGATGATTTAAATGCTGCTCCTGTTATTACTGCAGTAAGGAATTATGCACCCGCCCCTAATGATACATTAGTTACAAGTATTATCCCTGGGCAATGGATTGTAATCCATGGAAAGAATTTAAAAGAAGCCACCCAGATAAGTTTTAATGGTTTTACTGCTAGTTTCGAACATGGATTGTTTTCAGATGAAACAGCTGTTGTACAAGTTCCTTGGGATGTGCCTTTTTATGATGTTGACCCCGCTCTTCTTAATACTATAAATTATACCACCAAAGGCGGAACAACTTCTTTTAAATTTGATGTAATTCCTCCGCTAGCTACTATCACAGGAAATTCGATGACTTCTGCTACTAAGGTAGGTGATTCGATTTATATTTATGGTACCAATTTATATTTGATAGAAAAGCTGACCCTAGCGGATGTAGATGTGTCATCATTTACAACAGTAGAAGATGGTAGTTCTATTGGATTTGTACTTCCAGAAATTGATGCGCCATTGCCTTGGGCAGGAGTACTTGTTCTTGCATCTGGGAGCTATGATTTCAATGTGTTAATTGTTCCAGAAATTTATGCTGTTTCTAATGCAAATCCTTCACAAGGTGATTTGATACGCATATATGGTAAAAATTTAAATGGTGTTACAAGTTTAAGTTTTGGCGGTGCAACTATTACAAATTTTACAGAAGATTCAGATGGTTTATATGTTGAGTTTGTGGCTCCTGACAAGAACTTCGCTAGTGGACCAGTGTCCATTGTTAGTGAGTATGGAACGGTTAGTACTCCTTATAGTATAAATACTCAAAATGACCATTGGTTAGGTCTTTTAGCAAATTTTGAGTGGGGTGATTATTTTGGTTATGATTGGTCGGGAGATATTAGTTTAGCTTTTGGCCCCGTAGCTGATTTTAATGGTTCGATGGGAACAAATAATTCTATGTACGTGTATTTTAATACGCCTGTTCTAGCTGGAGGTGAAAGTAAGTACGCCAAATTGGGTAATGCTAATAATACTTCAATTAATAATAAAAATGCATGGATGCCTGTGGATAATCTTTCAGATCCTGTTGAAAACTGGGGGCTCCAATTTGAAATAAGTATACCTAATCCATGGAATGGAGGTACTCTTTATTTTAGAACTGAATTTGCAGGGGATAGTTATGTAGCTCGTTATGAGCCATGGAAAATTCCTGGTTCTAATAAGACTCTTGCTTATAAAACACTTGGTTGGCAAACCGTAACAATTCCTTTATCTGAATTCAGAGAAAAAAAGGTCACGTTAGGAGATGGTATTTCAGTTAGTAGTTTAAAAAAATTATTGGGACCTACTGGTGAGAGTGGTTATAATCTTACCCTTAAAAATTTCACTTCTTCATCAACTGCAACAGGTTTTTATGCGGCTATTGACAATATTAGGGTTGTAAAAATCAAAATTGAAGAATAAATTTTTTTTAATCTAATAACAGATTTATATTAAAAATAAAGACCTGCAGCTATTTCATAAAAGTTAAATTCGCTGCAGGTCTTAAATAAAAATTTATTAATTCTAAAATAAAACAAAAAATGAAAATAAAACATTTTTATAAAATTTTACTACTATTAATTGTTACCGGTTTTTCGGTTTCTTGTTCAAAAGACGAAAACGAAGCCCCACAATTAGTGGTTTCAGCAACTACTGTTTCTTTTGAGCCAGAAGGTGGTACGTCAGAGGAAATCACCATTGAAGCAAACAGTACATGGAGTGTTATTTCGGCAACATCCTGGTTGCAAGTAACCAAAGCAAGTGGTGTTAGTGGAACTACTGCAATACAAATTACAGCTTTAATTAATGAAACTGGATTAACTCGCTCTACCATAGTAACTGTTGAGGCAGCAAATGGTCAGGCCCGAAGAATTAAGATTACACAAGCAGGTTATTTATACCCATCATATAATTTAACGCCTAAAGCTCCCGATGCAACAGAAATGAGCAGTACAGCCGTAGAATTGGCGGCAAAAATGGGAATGGCAATAAATTTTGGTAATACCATGGAATCTCCTGTAGAAGGGGAGTGGAATAGTAAATTGACCTTAGACTATGTGAAATTTGTAAAAGGATTAGGTTTCAATACTGTACGTCTTCCTACTGGATGGGTTTGGAGTCATTTAAGTAATAAGGATAAAATGACAATTGACCCTGAATGGCTTAATCGTGTGCATGAAGTGGTTAAATGGTGTGTGGAAAATGATATGTATGTGATGCTGAATGCTCATGGAGATGATGGCTGGCTGGAAAAAAGTGTCAATGCGGCAGAACAAGATGTGATTAATCAGAAGCTAAAAGCAATTTGGGAGCAGATTGCTACAAAGATGCGTGATTTTAATGAGCACCTTATATTTGCTGGCACAAATGAACCTGCGGTTGAAAATGCCGCGCAGATGGCCATACTTAATAGTTATCACGAAACTTTCATCAAGACAGTTCGCGCTACCGGAGGTAGAAATAGTTACCGAGTGCTGGTTGTACAGGGGCCTTCAACTGACATTATTAAAACTTCTAGTTTGATGACTACGCTTCCTCATGATCCAGTACCAAACAAAATGATGCTTGAGGTACATTTTTATGGGCCTTGGCATTTTAATCTAGAAAAAGATGGATTATATAATCCGGACACCAAAGCGAGTTACTACTGGGGGGCTGGGAACCATTCTACTATTGAGCCGGAACGCAACGCGCCTGATGGAGAAGAGGATGAGCTCCGTGCAGAAATCGGAAAGATTAAAAAGTTTGTTGATGCAGGTATCCCTGTAATGCTGGGTGAATATGGAACCTGGAGACGTACTGCCGAGCATAACGGGCAGATTCCTCTGGATACGGAGATGCATAACAAGTCTGTAGATGCCTGGGCAACTTTTGTGACCAAAACGGCTAGAGAAAATGGTATGGTACCATTCTGGTGGGAGATAGGTTTTATGTTAGATAGAGCTAATAATAAGGTAAAGGATCAGGCTATGTTAGATGCCATTAAAGCTGGTTATAATTAAAAAGTAATGTTGGATTAAAGCTTTTTTTCTGGAATGGCGATCAGTGTCAGTTCATTATAAATTACAATTTGGTGGAACAACATAAAAAGAACCACCCCTAACCCCTCCTAAAAACGGAGGGGCTTAGGGATGCCTTTCCGACTGGGTCATCTAGCGAAGCTGCTAAGAAAACCATAAAGAAGAACAACACTAAAATAGAATAACAGTCATCACAATTATACATTTTTAAATAATGATTAAAATTTTTTTATCCTGCGTTGTGCTATTGAGTTGCATGTCTTTTTCAAATAATGTTCATGCACAACAAGCAACCAATCCAATTATTTTTGCTGATGTGCCTGATATATCGATAATCAGGGTTGGTAAAAATTATTATATGGCCAGTACAACAATGCACATGAACCCAGGTGTGCCCATTATGAAATCCACAGATCTTGTCAATTGGAAACTGATCAACTATGCCTACGATACTTTGGCAGATTTGCCGGCGCTAAATTTGGAACAAGGAAAAAACATCTATAGCAGAGGTTCATGGGCAAGTAGTTTGCGCTACCACAAGGGTATGTATTATCTAACCACTTTTGCACATGACATACCAGGTGAAACCTATGTTTTTAAAACAAAAGATATAGATAAAGGAAACTGGCAAAGAGTTTCTTTTAAGCCATCGCTTCATGACAGTTCTTTATTTTTTGATGATGATGGCAAAGTATATATGATTTATGACGGGGAAAGACTAAAAATTGTTGAATTAAACGACGATCTAACAGGAATTAGACAAGACGTTCCGGAGAGGGTTCTCATCGAAAACGCCAGCGCACCAACAGGAAAAGAAATAGGCCTTGCAGCTGAAGGATCTCAATTATTTAAAGTAAATGGAAAATATTACCTATTTAATATTTGCGCACCACGAGGTGAAATGCGAACTGTACTTATACATAGGGCAGATAATATCAACGGTCCCTGGGAAGGAAAAGTTGGCTTTGAGGATAGAGGAATTGCTCAAGGAGGATTGATAGACACTCCCGATGGACGTTGGTTCTCTTATCTTTTCCGCGATTATGGTCCTGTTGGCCGCGTTCCTTATCTCGTTCCCGTAAAGTGGGAAGACGGTTGGCCTGTATTGGGCGAAAATGGTAAAGTTCCAGAAAAATTAGACTTGCCAGCAAGTACCGGTTTAACTCCGAATTTGGTTGCTTCCGATGAATTCAAACGAAAAAAAGGACAAGCAGCATTACCATTAGTTTGGCAATGGAACCACAATCCGGATAACGCATTGTGGTCGGTGACTGAAAGGAAAGGATTCCTGCGCCTCAAAACAGGAAGAATTGATACAGTCTTTACTCAGGTACGAAATACACTTACACAACGTACGATTGGGCCAACATGCACTGGTTCAACTTCATTGGATGTTTCCAATATGAAGGAAGGTGATTTTGCAGGATTGTGTGTCTTTCAAAAGAAATACGGACAGGTTGGAGTTATGGTCGAAAATGGTCAAAAATTCATTGTCATCATCACTGCTGAAAATGATAAGCCCGTCGAAACAAAGCGCATTCCGCTGAATCAAAACAAAATTCACTTCAGAATCGATTGCGATTTTACCGGCATGAACGATGAGGCTATTAACCTTTGGACTCTTAATGGGAAAGACGAAGCTAAATTTTCGTATAGCTTAGATGGAAAAGTGTGGAATCCTATTGGAAATATATTGAAAATGAAATACGACATCCCACATTTTATGGGCTATCGTTTTGGCTTATTTAATTATACTACTAAAAATACCGGCGGATATGTTGATTTTGATTGGTTCAGAATTAAATATAAATAACAAAAATGAAACAAAGCAGTAAACTGATAGCGTCACTAATAGCTATTTTAATTAGTTCCATTGAAATAAAATTCACCTAAAAGCTTATTTTACAACAATATACCTTATTAATACACAAACACTTTAATAGATTATTCTTTTGAAATCAAAACTAATACAAATCGTTTTCCTTGGCTTACTGCTCTTGTTGCAAAAGCAGGCATTGGCACAAAGTTCATCGTTTTCATCTTTTATGAACCCCGTGATCCCGGGTGCTCATGCTGATGCTACACTGACCAGAATCGGCAAAGATTTCTATAGCACCGGCTCCTCCTTTAGTCCAACGCCTAAAATCTACCATTCTACTGACCTTGTCCATTGGGAAGTTATCGCCCAACCGGTGAGCGCTACATGGTCACTTTATGGCAAGGGCAAATTTGATGGTTGCTGGGGAGGGCACATGGTATATTATAACAACAAGTACTGGGATTTCTTCGGACACTGGGGTACCATGTATTTTGTTACTGCCGATAAGCCTGAAGGTCCATGGAGCACACCTGTAGCAATGAAATGCCCTTCCTCTGTGCCTGGTCTTGGAATGGACAATTCGATCTTTATAGACGATGATGGATTGTGGTACTTGTTGGTAAAAAACGGACAGGAAAACAACTGGATCCTTCAACTAGGCTCCGATGGTCAACCCAATGGCAATATTCTGGATTTACGTTGGATCAACCCTGCTCCCACCTTCCCATTTGTTTGGGCTGAAGGGCCAACTATGTGGAAATACAAGGGGTACTACTTCTACACTTTTGCCCTCCATGCAGGAGGAGGCCAGAAAGTATTCAGAAGCAAACAACTGGTGGCCGATCAGTCAGCATGGGAAAACCTGGGTGACTTCTTCAACGGGGCTGATCCGAAAAAAAACCAGGCTCTTTTTACTGGAGCCAACCACTGTTCGCCTGTTGTAATGCTCGATGACAGTACTTCATGGGTATTATATCATTCGTACTTGTATGCCAATGGCGGCGAGTGGCAAGGTGCTGGTCGGCAAGGACTGTTGAGCCAGGTGATTTACAATACGGCAGGCAAACCTGTTGCCAATTACCCCATCAATGAGCCTCGTACTGCGCCCCGTCTGCCCTCAAGCGGCATTCCTTGGATGGTACCTCATGCCGACTTTTTCAACACCACAAAACTGAACCCCGAATGGTCAGTACTTGGATATGCCGCACAACTGCCCTGGTCATTGGGCATTCGCCCAGGATGGCTGCGTCTTTCACCCAAGAACCAGCACAATACGATTATTAAGAACGATGCCGAGCACAATTACACGTTGATCACCCGACTTGATTTTGCCCCTAAAGACTCCACTGCTGAAGCTGGTATCCGCATCATGACCGGTCTGCAAAACTTATCAGCATGCGTGTTTAGCACAGTTAACTCCGCAGGAGAGCCAACCATCAAATTTACTTTCAATACTACCAGTTATGAAGTGCCCAACACTGCTGGAAACATTGTCTGGCTGAAACTGTCGCGTTACAACCATGTGTTGTCAGGCTTCTACAGCGCCAACGGGTTCGATTGGGTGCAGGTAGGTAATACCATTGATGTGAAAATTATGGATATTGAGCAAGCCGAAGCAAACGCCTGGACAGGCAACTATCAGGGACTTTACGTCAATGGATTGGCCGCGGACTTTGACCTTTATGTGTACCGCGAAGCCTATTCTCCCATAATGGCCGAATGCCCTGCCAACCAATGGGGCACCACAAGGAGTTATCCTGTAGCAGGAGCCAGCGTACTGGATCAGATTCACACCAACGATTGGGCCATGTATGCAGGCGTCGAATTTGGCGATGCAGATTACCCCGTAAAGGCGGTGTCGTTTGAAGCCAATGCCTTGCCCCTCTCCAACTATGGTGTCATTGAGGTATGGCTCGATTCGCTTGAAACAGGCAGGAAAATCGCTGAATGCCCCATTACAACGACCGGAAGCCAGAGTACTTACAAATTATTTTCTATTGACATTCCAGAGGTAACAGGCAATCATGATGTGTATCTGAAATTCAGGGGAGAAGGAACTGGCAAACTCTTTCTGCTCAAATCATTCCGCTTTTTGGGTAAACTCAAACAAGAAACCTCCAATCTAAAAAATATACATGAACCCGGCGAATTGAATGTTTTTCCCAATCCGACTTTGGATGGAAGATTTTCGATAGTACTTCCTGCAACTTCACATAATATGATTGTCTGCATTTTTGACAATCAGGGCAGATTATTGTCTGAAAAGTTATATAATGATAGCAACAGAATGAATATAGATTCCGGGCTGGAAAAGGGGATTTACCTTGTAAAGGCAACATCAGAAGGAATGAACTTCACCCAAAAACTAATTGTAAAATAAAAACATAAGCATGAAAACAAACCTATCAATCGTTTTTTTTCTTTTGTTGACATTCTGTTTAAAAGCTCAGGAGAATCCTCAGGGAAAAATTAATACTCAGGATTTTCGTCCGTATCACACATAAAATTAGAACAATAATGAATATCAGAAAGATAGTATTACAGGTAGCGGCTCTTTTTGCTGTATTAAGCACGCAGGCTCAAAACCCCATTATCAAAACCAATTACACTGCTGATCCAGCACCAATAGTTTACAACGGGAAAGTGTATCTGTATACAAGCCACGATGAAGACGATGCCAATGCCGATGGCAAGGGTTTTAAAATGCTCAATTGGTTGCTTTATACATCAACCGACATGGTCAATTGGACAGAACATGGAATAGTTGCTTCTCTGAAAGACTTTACCTGGGCAAATCAAGATAATGGTGCCTGGGCAGTTCAGTGT
>CAYNHC010000095.1:5908-12198 GCA_964396705.1 uncultured Paludibacter sp. | reverse complement strand
TACCGACTTTACGTTTACTGTTCCCGCCGGAGCATTCACCGATATGTCGGGCAATGCTTATGCCGGTTTGGTGCTGAATTTCAAAACTATGAACAGACCCACACCTACGGCTCGATTGTACGATGCTGTGGTAGCCAAAGATGGTTCGGGCGACTTTAGCAGTATTCAGGCGGCTATCAATGCCATGCCTGTGGGACGAACTACGCCATGGCTGGTGTTTGTGAAAAACGGTCGCTACGAGGAATTAATTAATATTCCGGCCAACAAATCGTTTTTGCATTTAATCGGTCAGGATAAAAATAAAGTAACACTCACATACAAATGTTATTCAACAAGTACACGTATTGTAGAAGATAGCGAAGGATATAGTGGCGCTACGGGAGAGCAAAACAATACAGGATCAGTGTTGTACTCACAGGCGAGTAATTTTTATGCCGAAAATATATCGTTCGAAAA
Source organism: uncultured Paludibacter sp. (assembly GCA_964396705.1). Lineage (GTDB taxonomy): Bacteria > Bacteroidota > Bacteroidia > Bacteroidales > Paludibacteraceae > Paludibacter. Next base: position 11,742 of record CAYNHC010000095.1, on the reverse strand, counting down.
CCGCTGGGGTGTCGAGAAATTAGCCGGTCCGCAAGCATTGGCATTGAAAACTTTCAATGATAAATTTGCTTTTTACAATTGCAATATGCGTTCGTTTCAGGATACATGGCAAACCACTTCCACCGATAACCAACGACATTACGCTAACAAATGCCGCATTGAAGGCGCTGTGGATTACATTTACAACAATGGAAATGTGCTGATTGAAAATACAACTATTTACAATCTGCGTAAAGGTTCGGTAATTGTAGCGCCTTCGCACAATACCTCCACAACCTGGGGTTATGTATTCCGCGATTGCGTGATAGATGGCAATGCAGCTGCAATGGAAGGCAGTAATGCTTTTGGTCGCCCCTGGCATAACTCGCCCCGATCGGTATTTATTAACACCAAAGTTCTTACACCAATGAGCACCGAAGCATGGATTAATATGGGAACTATTCCAAAGATTTTTGCTGAATACAACAGTTATAATGCACAAGGACAACTGCTCGATTTGTCGGGTCGAAAAGTAAGTTATTCATATACAAATTCTACAACTGGTCAGGTTGTTACCGGAAATGTAGAGAAAAACGTACTGACCGATGTGGAAGCTGCACAATATACTTACGAAAATGTGATTATGGGAGCCGATGGATGGAATCCGCGTGCCTTTTTTGAACCGGTATCAGAACCAACTAACGTATTAAACGGTGGAACAAATACTATTTCCTGGACAGCAGCACCTTACGCTATAAGCTATATTATTTACGAAAAAGACAGTGTAATCGGGTTCTCAAAAACTACAGATTTTACACTTGCTCAACTTAAAACAAATACATCCTATTATGTTCAGTCGGTAAATGAATATGGAAGTTTGGGTGATAAAGCAGAAGCTGCCATTACGACTTCATTAAACGATCTTAGCCAAGCTAAGAAACCCATTGTAACAGTAAACAAACAGATTTTGACTATTCAGAATATCGAATCAAGCAGAAATATTACGGTTTACACAGTTACCGGCGAAGTGCTCTACAAAACCAGAAGTACAAGCAATGGTCTGAATATCAATTTGCGGTATCATGGATTTGTACTAGTTAAAATAGATGGCTTTGTAACAAAAGTGCTTATAGCGTAAGAAGGTTGATTTAATAGATTAGGTAAACTGAAAAGGTTGTAAAATGAAGCTATTTACAACCTTTTCTTTTTTCATTTTTCTTGGACATTCAACCTACTTATAAAACCAAATATTCCACCCTGATAAGTCAATAATATACTATTTTTGTTATCAATATCAGATTTGAAAGTTCATTCATACTTTCAAAAAATATTTTGCATTTATTCAAAAAATATTTTGCATTTATTGTATTTACATTTAATCTTAAAAATCATAAATTTAATATCTCAAATGAAATTACGCTACAATTTATTATTTACTCTATTATTGTTATCCTTCAACTGTTTGTCAGTTCTTTCGGAGGACACGCCAGCATTTCCGGGAGCCGAAGGTTTTGGACGCTATACAACCGGAGGACGTGGTGGAGCTGTATATCATGTAACATCTTTAGCCGATGATAACTCAGCAGGTACTTTTCGCTGGGCTGTGAATAAAACGGATAAAAGAACCATTGTATTTGATGTTTCCGGAACTATTCACTTAACATCTGCTTTACGCATCAGCAGCGGAAATATTACAATTGCAGGTCAGACTGCACCGGGAGATGGTATTTGTGTGGCAGATTATCCGTTTACTATCAATGCCAATAATGTGATTATTCGCTTCGTTCGTTTCCGACTTGGGAATATAAACGTAGCTGATCACGAAGGCGATGGATTGGGTGGAATGGATTTAGAAAACGTTATGGTCGATCATTGCTCAGTAAGCTGGAGTATCGACGAATGTCTTTCGATATATGGTTCGAAAAATCTTACTGTGCAGTGGTGTATTGTTTCGCAAAGTTTACGTAATTCCGGTCACAGCAAAGGTGCACATGGATATGGAGGAAACTGGGGTGGATCAGGGGCAAGTTATCATCACAATTTGATGTGCCATCACGATAGTCGCACCCCACGCCTTGGTCCACGTGAAAGCACACAAAAGGATGAACGAATGGATATGCGTAATAATGTGATTTATAATTGGGCTGGCAATGGTTGTTATGGTGGTGAAGGAATGAATGTGAATATTGTAAATAATTATTACAAACCAGGACCGGGAACGAAACAAAAATCGAGTGTAATACAATATCGAATTGCTGCTATCGGCATCAGAACCACGTCTTATATTGCTACTTATCCGGCTTTTGCTCCTATGTGGCATGTTTGGGGCGATTACTTTGTAAATGGAAATTACATTTACGGAAATTCAACTGTAACAGCCGACAACTGGACAAAGGGAATTTATGAGCAAATTAACAATTCTACTGTTGACAACACATTTACCAATGCAACAAAAGACAGTATAAAATTGTCTGCTCCGATTGATTATGTATATGTAACCACACATACTCCTCAGCTGGCTTACGACAAAGTTTTGAAATATGCAGGAGCAAGTTTATCGCGCGACTGGGTGGATACATTGATGGTTTATGATACAAAAAACGGAATCGCTTCACACACAGGAACAGGAAGTGGTGATGTATATGGAATTATTGATAGTCAGGAAGATAACAGACCTTCCAACGCACCTGCCGATTGGGAACCATGGCCTGTACTTGTAAGTACTGCGGCTCCTGTCGATACCGACAAAGATGGAATGCCCGACAGTTGGGAAACCGCCAACAGACTGAGCCCCAATGATGCAACCGACCGCAATAAACTAAGCGCTGAAGGCTATACAATGCTCGAAGTATATATGAACAGTATTGTTTCAACAATTACCACCGATCAAAATGCCGGTGGAGTTGCTTCAGGATATACTATTTCAGCACCACGCAATAAAGTAACTCTCTCTCAGGACACTTACACTGGAGCTTCGGGAGCATCTTCGCCCTGGTTATTTCAGTCATCTTATTCCATTACTAATAATAATTCTAAAACCTATGCCACAGGAAGTGAAAAGGGAATAAAGTTCTCAAACGGCACTCAGTTTAAAGTAAATCTACCAGCAAATATCATAGTGGATAGCGTTCAGTTTATTGGATACGATAATTATGCCGGTACCGATTCATATCTTAGTGAGTTAAATGGAACCACATTGGGTGCTACAGACTATGTTTTTACTCAGAAGACATCCACCGGAGCTTATGTGGTTTGCAATCATAAAATTGCACTTGAAAATCCCGCAACAGGCTCTTTTACATTTACTTTTGGTGGAAATCAGGTCGTTATATATTTGGTATTAACCACCCGAAATTTAGATACCGGAATAAGTAATCCTATTCTTTTTCCTTTTGACCCTCAGGCCATTGTAAACGTTTACACCATCAACGGACAACTAATTCGATCAAAAGTAACCAGAAACATTGCCACCCAAGGGCTTCCAAATGGCGTTTATATTATCAATAATCAAAAGATTTTGGTTAATAACAGATAAACGAAAGCTCTCAAACGGTTTTTATAATTATCAACAATCCTGTCAAAAGTTTTAATTCTTGGAACTTCATTTTAAAATGAAAAAACTGTTATTTATTTTTCTCTCTCTTTTTGCATTTGGAATTATTCAAGCACAATCTGATCTAAAACTTTGGTACAACCGTACTTCCGAAGCATGGACTGATGCACTTCCGTTAGGTAACGGACGACTGGGCGCAATGGTCTATGGCATTCCACAGTCAGATACCATTCAGATAAACGAAGACACATTTTGGTCGGGAAGTCCGTATCAGAATACCAATCCGAATGCAAAAAAATCGTTGAAAACTATTCAACAGTTGATAGAAGATGAAAAGTATGTGGATGCACAAAAAATGGCACTGAAAGACATAATCGGTGACAGAACCATTACTTCACACGGTCAGATATACGAGTCAGTTGGCAATTTAGTACTTACATTTCCGGGACATGAAAATTATTCTGATATTTACCGCGAACTGGATTTAAATACAGCCATATCGACTACAAAATACAAAGTTGATGGAGTGGAATTTATGCGCGAAGCATTTACTTCTTTTACCGATCAACTGATTATCATCCGCCTTTCTGCCTCCGAAAAAAGAAAAATCACGTTTAAAACATCGTTTGCAAGTCCTTTAAAACTAAACAGAGTGACTGCTACGAGTTTTGTTCCCGTAGGCAGCAAAAATACTTTGGCGGTTATCAGTAAATGTACCAAAGAAAAAGAAGAAAATATTCCTAACTTGCTCAACGCATATACGCTGATAAAAGTGATTCCTCAGGGTGGAACTCAAACAAACGATGGAAGTTCAATCACAGTTACTGAAGCCGACGAAGTTGTACTTTACATCTCCGTCGCAACCAATTTTGTAAATTATAAAGATATTTCGGGCAATGCGGAGCAACGTGCAAAAGATTACTTGAACAAATTCTCCAAAAATTACGAAACTGCAAAAGCCAATCACGTTGCATATTATCAAAAACAATTCAACCGTGTCCGGTTACATCTGGGACAAACTGATGAAACGCAATTAGCAAAACCAACCGATCAACGGATTGCAGAGTTTGGCACTAACAACGATCCTTCTTTAGCATCAACCTATTTTCAGTTTGGACGGTATCTGTTGATTTCGTCGTCGCAACCCGGTACTCAACCAGCAAACTTACAGGGAATCTGGAATCCGGATGCCGGAATGTATCCCGCCTGGGACAGTAAATATACCACCAATATCAATGTGGAAATGAATTATTGGCCGGCTGAAGTGACCAACCTCAGCGAATGTCACGAACCATTTATTCAGTTGATTAAAGACGTAAGTGAAACAGGCAAACAATCGGCATCGGAAATGTATGGAGTTCGTGGTTGGACGTTGCATCACAATACCGATTTGTGGCGTTCAACTGGAGCTGTTGATAAAACTGCCGGTGTTTGGCCTACCTGCAATGCGTGGTTTGCATTACATTTATGGGAAAAATACCTTTTCTCAGGAGATAAAAAATATCTTTCCGAAATTTATCCGATACTGAAAGGTGCTTCCGAATTTTATCAGGATTTTCTGATTCGCGATAAAAAAACAGGTTATTTGGTTGTTTCACCTTCCAACTCACCCGAAAACACGCCGGGATTATGGAGTTACGAAGAAACTAAACCGGATGGAACTATCAGTAAAGAACGTGCCTGTTTTTTTGCTGGGGTTACTATGGATAATCAGATGGTTTTCGATTTGCTTTCCAATACCATCGAAGCAGCGAATACATTAAAAGTTGACAAAAAATTTATTGCTAAACTGATTCAAATACGTGCTCAACTACCTCCAATGCATATTGGTCAATATGCTCAACTACAGGAATGGATCGAAGACTGGGATCGCAAAGTTTCCGGACACCGTCACGTTTCACATCTGTGGGGAATGTTTCCTGGGCGTGAAATTTCACCCTATTCAACTCCTGAATTATTCGAAGCAGCCCGGAATTCACTTATCGGTCGTGGAGATGCCAGTCGTGGTTGGTCAATGGGTTGGAAAGTATGTCTTTGGGCACGTTTTCTGGATGGAAATCACGCCTATCAGTTAGTAAAAAACCAGTTGAATCTGAAACCTGCAACCGCCACCATTAAAGATGAAAACGGTGGAACATATGCCAATATGTTTGATGCACATCCGCCTTTTCAAATCGACGGAAACTTTGGTTGCACTGCCGGTATTGCCGAAATGCTGGTACAAAGTCATGATGGAGCAATAGCATTACTTCCTGCATTGCCCAATGTGTGGGCAAATGGAAAAGTTGAAGGTTTACGATTA
>CAYNHC010000095.1:0-5808 GCA_964396705.1 uncultured Paludibacter sp. | reverse complement strand
ACTTCCTGCATTGCCCAATGTGTGGGCAAATGGAAAAGTTGAAGGTTTACGATTACGAGGTGGTTTTGAGTTGGTGAATATGATATGGGAAAATGGTAAAATAGTATCAGCCACCATAAAATCAACTCTTGGAGGAAACCTGCGATTAAGAAGTTGCCAACCACTGACAGGGAAAAATCTGAAAACAGCAAAAGGAGAAAATAAAAACAAATTATTTAAGTGTGTGCCAACCGCAAAACCTGTGATTTCAGGAAAAGCCGAATTAAAGGGTATTAAAATGCAGGAAATTTTTGAGTATGACATTCAAACTCAATCAGGCAAAACTTATTTGATAACAAAAAAATAAGTACATTTACCTTCAATAATAGAGTTTATATAAAATAGATTATTATGAAACTATGTATCAATTGAATTCGACCTCTCCCTAAATCCCTCTCCCAAGGAGAGGGATTTTACGGCATGAAAACAATACGTGAATCTCATTAAGCGAGATGCCTTATCCCCTTTCTCCCTGGGAGAAAGGGTTAGGGATAGAGGTGATAATCATAATGTGCTGCAAATGAATGTTATAACCAACTAATTTACATAATCTCTAATACTTTCAAATCAAGATGAAAAAAATTCGATATATTTTAATTATTTCTTTAAGTTTTACATTTCATTTTACTATAAACGCCGGCACCGTACTTACCGATAGTTGGAGCAATGTAGTAAACGGAAAATGTAGCGATCAGACAACTGCCTGGTGGAGTTCGGCTGAAGCCATCCGAATTGCAAACAATGTATTGTTGTACCAAAAAGAATGTGGTGGTTGGACAAAAAATATAAACATGCAACTCGTGCTTACAAATGCACAAAAAACAGCTTTGATTGTAGATAAACCCAAAAATACCGATTGTTGTATCGACAACGGAGCAGTTACTTATGAACTGATGTATTTATCGAAAGTACATAAAGCCATTACTAACGATTCGTTGAAAAACGTTATAAAAACTGCTTTTACAAAAGGAATTCTATATCTGCAAAAAGCACAGTATGCCAATGGCGGTTGGCCACAATACTTCCCGTACAGAGGTGGATATTCCAACCACATTACTTACAACGATAACGCGATGATAAACGTAATGGAAATTTTACGCCGAATTTACAAAAAAGATACCTATTATTCCATTACACTTTCTGACAGCATTGCTGCTTTGGCAAAAACTGCTTTCGATAAAGGTGTTACATGTATTTTGAAAACGCAGTATATCCGAAACAATCAGCTTACAGGTTGGTGTGCACAACACGATTATGTAACACTTGCTCCCGCAATGGCTCGTTCGTACGAACTGGCTTCACTTAGTGGTGGCGAGGCGGCAAATATCCTCAAATTGCTGGTATCGCTCGACAATCCTTCCAAAGAAATTAAAAGAGCCATACACAGTGTAACAGCTTGGTACGACCGGTCGAGAATAAAAGGTCAGCGTCTCGAGAGTTTTACTAATTCGGATGGATTAAGTGACAAGAGAGTTGTTTTGGATGCAACAGCCGCAGATATGTGGGCAAGATTTTACACACTTACCGACAACCGACCATTCTTTTGCGACAGAGATGGAATCGTAAAATATTCGCTCGCTGAAATCGGTTACGAAAGAAGAAATGGTTACAGTTGGTACAACACTTCGGGAAATAATGTAATGACTGCCTACAATACATGGCTTCCAAAGTACGGTACAACCATTTTGGCAAGTCCACTTCCGAACTCCACTTTCAATAACACCGATTCAATTCCTGTAATGGCTTTTGCAAATAAAAATTCCGGAAGTACGCTTACAAAATTCAACTTAATTATTGATGAACAAGCGCCTCAAATAGTAACAACCTTTGCTATAAATGCTTCGTTAAAAGGGCTGTCTGCCGGTGCACACAGACTCATTGTAAAATCGGAATACTCAAATGGACGTATTGAGGCAGACACATGCGATATTACTGTTAAAGCTCCGAATGCTATAAACATAATTACTGAAAATAATACGAAACTAATGTGTTATCCAAATCCATCAACCAATGGATTCACAGTTGATTTACAAGAAATTGAAATGGATTGTGTTGAAATTTTCAATTTATACGGGCAATTAGTTTACAATGAAAATTCGACTCAATCTAAACTTGTTATAGAGAAAAACACATTACCTTCTGGAATATTCTTAGTCAGAGTAAAAGATTTGAATAACAATTATCATGTACAAAAAGTGACAACGAAACTATAGTATTAATGTATAAATCAATTTTAATATTAATAGTGTTGGGTTTTGTCGGAACTTCGTATTCCCTTGCCAATAATTTAAATAAGGATACAACATATACTGTTTATCAAACCTACATAAAATTAAAGAAGAAATATCCTGATATTAAAATTGTTGAACCAATAAAAAACACTGCCATCATTACGAATGAAAATGTGGTTTACAAAACGATGGCAGACCGGCAACTACACTTGGATATATTCAGACCTGCAAAACCCGGAAAATATCCGGCATTAGTTATGATTCACGGTGGAGGATGGCGTTCAGGCAACAAAAGCATGGAAAAACCCATGGCACAACGCATTGCACTCAAAGGATTTGTTACAGTTCCCGTAGAATATCGTCTTTCTTTAGAGGCAAAATATCCTGCTGCCATTCACGACATAAAAGCAGCTATACGGTTTATTAAGGACAATGCAGATAAATACAACATCGACACTTCAAAAATTGCTATCGAAGGAGAATCGGCAGGTGGACAATTAGCTATGCTGGTAGCGATGACAAATCGTATCGAAAAGTTCGAAGGAGATAAGAATGGCAGTAAATCTACATCTAAAGCACATGCAGCCATTGATGTGGATGGAATTGTAAGTTTTTTAATGCCGGGTTCACTTAACATTGAACGTAAGACCGATTCGCCTGACGCTTATTGGTTGGGAGGCATTTTTGCCGAAAAACCCAATATCTGGAAAGATGCATCTCCTTTATTTTGGGTAGGGAATGAATCAGTACCATGTCTGTTTATTGCCAGTTCGGTGCCGCGTTTTCATGCCGGAAGAGATGAAATGATTGATATGCTTCATCAGAATGGAATTTATTCCGAATCACATACCATTACTGATACACCTCATTCGTTTTGGTTGTTTGAACCATGGTTTACTCCATCAACAAACTATATTTTGAATTTTTTGAATAAGATTTTCAAGTCTTAAAATAATGAATCAATCAATTTGTGATACTTTTAAAATCATTTTTTACTCCATTATTTATTTTAAAGAAATTAATTTTACAGTATCTATTGAACATTAAACTAATCGTCATGAAAAAGCACTTTTACACCATTATACTAATTTTAGTAGGTCTTGTTACCATGAGTGCAACTCCAACAGTATATTTTATTGGTGATTCTACTATGGCTGATTACGACCCTGCTGTATATCCTAATCAACGTGGTTGGGGTCAGATGTTTCGTAATTTTCTTGTTGGCGATATCAGTTTTGTAAATGCTGCCCGAAACGGACGAAGCACGCGGAGTTTTTATACAGGTAACGACAGTTTGTGGGCAGGAGTACGCACTAAGCTGAAAGCAGGTGATTACGTTTTTATTCAATTTGCACATAACGACGAAAAACGGAACGGACTTACAGATACGATTTCAATGGGTGGAGTAGCTACGGCTCCCTGGGACGATTATCAGGATTATCTTCGGAAATTTGTAACTGAAACCCGCTCGAAAGGTGGCAATCCAATTTTAGTTACGCCAATTGTGCGCTGTTATTTTTCAGGAACAACTATTACTGCAAAAGGAAAACATAATTTGGGAACTGATGATTCAACATTGAATTATGTTCGCGCCATGAAATCCGTTGCCCGTGAATTATCAGTGCCTTTGATCGACCATACTACCCTCACTTGTAATCTGGCAGAAAGTCTTGGTGCAACAAATGCATATTCCACCATTTATGTAACCACGGATCAGACACATCTGAATCCAACCGGAGGCATGTTGTATGCTCAGTTAGCTGTTCAGGATATGATCCGGCAAGATATTCTCACAAATTATCTGAATGCTTCACCCAATATAATTATCACTCCCTCTACATTAGACTTTGGAAACAGTTATATCGGCACTTATTCTTCACTTAAATTTTCACTTTCGGGATTGAGTTTAACTCCCGCCGATGGGAATGTAACCATCTCGGCTCCTATCGGTTTTAAAGTCGGACTCACAGCTGCCGGAACTTTCACAACATGTGTGAATATCCCGTACTCAGGTGGAAATCTCACTACAAACGAAGTATTTGTACATTTTGAACCTGGAGAAGAAAATATTTACTCTGATTCCATTTCCGTTTCGTATGGTCAGAATTCCATTAAAAAACTTGGCATTAAAGGTACAGGACTTGCTATGAGCAGTGGCGTGGATGCTTCAGTTTTTTTTCCATTGATAGCTAATGCAACACCATCCATCACCGGTCCGGTATTGGTGATAGATGAAAGTTGGACCGGAACGTATGCAAAAAACTATGCTGCTATTGCCACATGGCCATCGGGAATAACAGCGATAGATGTACAACGAAACAGTATCAGTGCTACAGCAAACAACGTCATCGACACATGGCCGGCGAGTGAAATTGATATCAATACTGCACGGTATATTCAGTTTGGTATTAAAGCCAATGCAGGCACAAGAGTTACTGTTGACTCCATAGGTTTGTATGCCGGAGCTGCCGGTGGAAGTGGGTTAAAGTACAGAGTTTTATATTCCAAAAATGCCGATTTCAGCAATCCGGTAACGCTCGAAGATAAAACATCGAATACAAGCAACACCATGGTGGCTTTATCGTACAAACCCATGGTTCAGTTTACCGAAAGTGAAGGATTTTATTTGCGTTTTTATCCGTGGTACAATGGTTCTGCCTCATTAAAATATTTATGTTTATCGGGACTCACTTTCAAATGCAAAGTAAACACCATTAATGGACTGAATAATACTTCTGATAAAAAGTTAGAAATTTTCCCTAATCCATCAAATGGAATTTTCAGACTACTAAATACTACCGGAAATTATCAGGTCGAAGTTTATAATCTTACCGGGTTACTCATCAAGAAACAGAATATAACTACTAATGCAGAGCAAGTTATTGATTTATCAACTTATGCCAAAGGTTCTTATATTATAAAAACAGTATCGCAGGATAAAACTGCAACCGGAATTTTGATACTCAAATAATTCGGTGTAAAATCACTTAAAACTTATTTGACAGCTAAAATCAGTCATTTTTTACACCATTGTTTATTATTAATTATCTATTTTTGAATTCAAATATATCAACTTTAAAAAAATACCCATGAGAAAATTAACTACATTATTTCTGTTAGTATTTACGCTGATTTCTCTGCATATAAATGCACAGACAGTAAATACAAACACACTGATTTTGTGGCCGTTCGATTTAGGAACAGCAGGTCAAGTGGCAACTTATACAACAGGTACAAAAGATTATTTTAGTCAGGATTATGTATCTGCGGGAAGCAACCTTGCATTTAAAGATGCATCGACCAAAGACAATGTTTATACCCGCTTTCAGCCTGCGGTACAATCAGGTGCTCCAAGTGACATCGACATGATTAGTTTTAACATCAAACCTAAAGCAGGTTTAAGTTTTACTCCAGACTCCATCGCGTTCGACTGTATGCGCTATGGAACCGATGGTGGCTCCATTGATGTTGCATGGAAATCGGCTGATGGAACAATAACTTCTATTCAAACAGCTATTAAACCTGCACGCGACAATAC